>JAVLBD010000064.1:0-8066 GCA_031581405.1 Dehalococcoidia bacterium | reverse complement strand
GGCTTCTTCGCCAAGGATTTCTTACCTAGGTCTCCTTCCTCCAGGATTCCCTCTCCAGGAGCTTCTTCCCCAAGGATTTCCTCCTCTGGGGTTCCTTCCTCCAGGGTTTTCCTCTTCGAGGCCTTCTTCGCCGGGGACTTCTTACCTAGGTCTCCTTCCTCCAGGATTCTCTCTACAAGAGCTTCTTCCCCAAGGACTTTCTCCCCCGGGGCTCCTTCCTCCAGGATTCCCTCCCCAAGGGCTTCTTCTCCAAGGGCTTTCTCCTCCGGGGATCCTTCCTCACCAAATACCTCTTCAAGGGTAGCCTCATCCAGTGCAATCCCCTCTAGAATTCCACCCCCCAAGAACATAGGTTTGGGAGGCTGCAGCAGGGCCTCGGCCTCTGCAGAGAGCTGACAGCGTGCCGGGATCAGTTTTCCGATAATCACATTTTCCTTCAACCCCATAAGTTTATCCGTCTTCCCGGCAACTGCAGCCTCGGTAAGCACCCTGGTGGTCTCCTGGAAGGAAGCGGCCGAGAGAAAGCTATCTGTATTCAGCGACGCCTTGGTAATCCCTAAAAGTGCAGGCTGGGCAGTTGCTGGCTCTCCTCCCTCTGCTAGCACCTTGGCATTGATGTCTTCATAGACAAATCTGTCCACCAGCTCCCCAGGTAGTAGCTCGGTATCCCCCGTATCCTCAATGCGAACCTTGCGTAGCATCTGTCGAATAATGGTCTCAATATGCTTGTCATTGATATTTACGCCTTGGGTACGATAAACCTGCTGAACCTCATCCACCAGGTATTGCTGGACCGCATCCTTACCCATAATGCGCAGCAGATCCTGGGGGTTGACCAGCCCCCCGGTAAGCTTATCTCCCGCCTGCACCAAACTGCCTGTCTCCATGATAAGGCGAGATGTAGATGGGAGAGGATATATCCGCTCCTCCTTCTCTTCATATGAGATAGCGAGTTGATCCTGCTCGACGCTCACCCTGCCGGCCACCCTGGCAATGGGAGGAGTGGCATCCGCTGCTCGGGTTTTCTTTTTGCCCTTCGGCTCCGCGAGCACATCACCCACATCTACCCACTGGTCACTAACGACCTTGGCCTGCCATCCTGAAGGCAGTGAGTATTCATCGCGATAAACCTCGGAGCTTTGCACCTTAATCCCACGTTCCCCGTCGGCCTCTACAACCTCCACCCTACCATCGATCTCGGAGATGATCGACTGAATCTTAGGTGATCGAGCCTCGAAGAGCTCCTCCACTCGCGGTAGACCACTGATGATGTCGAGTCCGGCAACCCCTCCAGTATGGAAGGTGCGCAGGGTTAGCTGGGTTCCTGGCTCCCCGATACTCTGTGCAGCTATGGTACCCACAGCCTCTCCGATCTCCACCAGACGTCCGCGCGCCAGGCTCCTTCCATAGCAGTACTGGCAGACACCATGCCTCGACTGACAGCTCAGCACTGACCTTACATAAACCTTGGTGATTCCTGCCTGGGCGATCTCCTGGGCCTTATCCTCATCGATCTCCTCGTTTCGCTCCGCGATGGTCTCCCCGGTTTGGGGGTGAATTATTTTGGCAGCGGCAACTCTCCCTACCATACGCTCGGTAAAGGGTGCTAATATACGATTTTCCGCAGCCTCATAAATCCACATACCGGCAGTGGTACCACAGTTCTCCTCAAGGATGATTACATCCTGAGCGACATCGACGAGCCGCCTGGTGAGATAGCCACTGTCCGCTGTCCGCAGCGCGGTGTCCGCCAACCCCTTTCTGGCACCATGGGTGGAGATGAAGTACTCCAGCGCTGTTAAGCCTTCACGAAAGCTTGAACGGATGGGGAAATCAATAATCCTCCCCGATGGGTCGCTTATCAAACCACGCATGCCGGCCATCTGCCTGATCTGTGCAATATTCCCTTTGGCACCGGATCTTGCCATGAGGAATATGGATCCGTAGCGGTTCAGCGACTCGGCGATAGCACTGGTCATCCTATCCGTAGCCTCCGACCACAGCTCAACGGTGTTGTAGTAACGCTCATCCTCAGTGATCAACCCCCGCTGGTATTGTTTATCTACCTCGGTCACCCTCTTCTCAACCTCCTCCAGGAGTTCCTTCTTGCCCTCAGGTGCTTGAACATCATTCATACTGATAGTGCTCCCAGACTGGGTTGCATAGCGAAGCCCCATATTTTTAATATTGTCGGCCAACTCAGCGGCCGCGTCATTCCCAATGTGTTTATAGCAATCGGCAATAAGCTGTTTGAGAGCCTGTTTATCCATTACCTTATTGGGGAAGCCCATTTCCTTTGGGACTATCTCACTAAAGATGATGCGGCCAACACTGGTTTTTTGGCGCTCCCTGTTATCATCCATGGCCTCTATCTCGGCACTTAGAGCGGTGAACCCCAGTTCATAGGCTAGCTTCGCCTCCTCAAAGCTACTGAAGAACATCCCCTCCCCTTTTGCCCCAGGATTGAACATGGTCAAATAGTAGCATCCTAAAACAATATCTAATGTGGGGGCGACCACCGGCTCTCCCGAGCTCGGGAGGAGCATGTTTTTGCTTGCCAGCATTACCTCTCTGGCCTCCAGAACTGCAGCCCTGGATAGAGGTACATGAACCGCCATCTGATCACCATCGAAATCGGCATTGAAGGCGGAACACACTAAAGGATGAATCTGGATAGCGCTGCCATCGATCAAGACTGGCTCAAAGGCCTGAATGCCCAGACGATGCAGGGTAGGAGCACGATTCAATAGTACCGGCCTGTCCTTGATCACTATATTTAACGCGTCCCAGACCTCCACCAGCTCCCGCTCCACCAGCCGTTTGGCGCTTTTAATATTATGCGCATGTCCTTGGAGGATCAGGTGATGCATCACAAAGGGCTTGAAGAGCTCTAAAGCCATCCTCCTGGGCAAGCCACACTGATGGAGTTTCAGTTCCGGGCCAACAATAATCACCGAGCGCCCGCTATAGTCCACCCTCTTGCCCAGCAGATTCTGGCGGAATCGCCCCTGCTTCCCCCGAAGCATATCCGATAGCGACTTCAATTTATGATTGCCAGAGCTGGTAATAGCCCGACCACGTCGGCCATTATCGATGAGGGAGTCAACAGCCTCCTGGAGCATCCGTTTCTCATTACGTACGATAATCTGAGGGGCACCCAGATCGAGGAGCCGCCGCAGCCTATTGTTGCGATTGATCACCCGCCTATAAAGGTCGTTGAGGTCCGAGGTAGCAAACCTTCCCCCATCCAGCTGAACCATAGGACGAAGGTCCGGGGGGAGTACCGGGAGCACGGTTAATATCATCCACTCCGGCTTGTTCCCGCTCCTCCGCAGCGCCTCAACTACCTTGATCCTCTTGGTCGCTTTCTTCCGTCTCTGACCGGTAGTGGAGCGGATCTCATTGTAGAGATTTTCGCGAAGCTCCACCAATTTGAGGTTGGCCAGAATGTCCAGGATCGCCTCTGCCCCCATGGCTGCCTGAAATACATCGGGATACCTATCCTTGAGTTCGCGATGCCTGCTTTCCGTAAGCACCATCACCGGTTGAATCTCTTCCAGCTCATCGATCCTGGAATTAAGCTCTTCCCAAAGGTTCCGTCCCTCCTCCTCTATTGGTTTCTCTTGCGTGGCCACCCCAACAGATCCAAGGTTGGCAATATCCTCCCGCGTTCGCTCAATCGCCTCCTGTCTCGCCCGCTCATCCACACTGGTAACGACATATTGGGCAAAGTAGAGCACTCGCTCCAGGTTCCGCGGAGAAATGTCCAACAGGAGTCCTATGCTGCTCGGTGTCCCCTTCACAAACCAGATATGGCTTACCGGAGCAGCCAGATCAATGTGCCCCATCCGTTCCCGGCGCACCTTTGCTCGGGCCACCTCTACACCACATTTATCACAAACAATGCCCCGATAGCGCACCTTTTTGTACTTGCCACAGTAGCACTCAAAATCCTTTGTCGGCCCGAAGATTCGCTCACAGAAAAGCCCATCCCGCTCTGGCTTTAGTGTGCGATAGTTTACGGTCTCAGGCTTCGTCACCTCACCCCATGACCAGCTCCTAACCTGCTCCGGCGAGGCCAGAGAGATACGCACTGCGCTAAAATCGTTTACCTCAAGCATTACTATCTCCTTGAAATCTCGGTACCTGCCACTCGGGAATTTCCGCCCCTAAATCCTCAACAAGGGCTACACCCTCCTCCTCTTCATTTAAAACCTCCACCGCAAGCCCTAAGCTCTGTAGTTCCTTAACCAGTACCTTGAATGACTCCGGTACCCCCGTCTCCCAAATAGTCTCTCCCTTAATGATAGATTCATAGGTCCTCGCCCGACCAGTAACGTCATCTGACTTAACGGTCAATAGTTCCTGAAGCACATGAGCGGCACCATAAGCCTCCAGAGCCCAAACCTCCATCTCGCCGAAACGTTGTCCGCCGAACTGGGCTTTCCCTCCCAAAGGCTGTTGTGTGATTAAAGAATACGAGCCTGTAGAGCGCGCATGGGCCTTATCCTCAACCAGGTGGCTCAGCTTCATCATGTAAACACAGCCCACGGTCACAGGCTGGTCAAAAGGCTCGCCGGTGCGGCCATCGTAAAGGGTTGTTTTTCCCCACGTAGGCAGGGGAATCCCTTTCTCCTGGGAAACCTGCTCCGCCGCTGCTACCACCTCTTTGTCACCGAGCCCAGCACCGCTGACCCCGTTATCATCCATCCACAACCGGAGGCACACCCGTTTCGCCTCCCCACGATGTTTATCGCTGAAGACCCGCGTGCTATCATAGCCTCGTTCCTTAACCCATGCCATAGCCCATTCCAGGTCGAAAGGATTTTCCTCCCCGGGATTGGGGTTAATGGCCCCGGATCGCTGGGCAATCCATGCTCGAGCGAGGGCATCCTCAATATTCTCGGTATCAGCACCATCGAATACCGGGGAGAGCACCTTAAATCCCAGGGTATGTGCCGCCCATCCGAGATGGGCTTCCAGCACCTGTCCCAGGTTCATCCTTGACGGAACACCGATGGGATTAAGAACCATCTCCACCGGTCGGCCATCCGGCAGAAAGGGCATGTCCTCGGGGGGCAATATACGAGCGATCACCCCTTTATTGCCGTGACGCCCAGACATCTTGTCACCCTCAGAAACCTTCCTCCATTGCGCTACCCATACCCGCACCAGTTGATTAACCCCAGGCGGAAGCTCCTTGAGAGACGCACGAGAGAATACCTTTACATCGATAACCTTCCCCCATTCTCCATGAGGCACCCTTAGCGAGGAGTCTTTAACATCCCTAGCTTTATCCCCAAAGATTGCGCGCAGTAGCTTCTCCTCCGCACTGAGCTCAGTTTCCCCCTTAGGGGTGATCTTTCCCACCAAGATATCCCCGGGTTTTACCTCGGCACCGATCCGCACAATTCCTTCCTCATCCAGGTTTCTGAGGCTCTCCTCACCAACATTGGGTATATCCCTGGTAATTTCCTCCGGCCCCAATTTTGTGTCACGAGCCTCGGTCTCATGCTTCTCCATGTGAATTGAAGTGTATCTTTCCTCCCGAACCAGGTCCTCGCTGATTACCATCGCATCCTCGAAATTGTAACCCTCCCAGCTCATGAAGGCACAAATGACATTCCGTCCCAAGGCGAGCTCCCCGTGATCGGTAGAGGAGCTATCGGCCACTATCTCACCTTTATTTACTTTCTCCCCCTTTAGTACCAGGGGATGCTGATTTATACAGGTCCCCTGATTCGAGCGGGCGAATTTCATCAGGGGATAGGTGTGCTCCTCCCCCTTTACATCCCGAATTACAATCTCCCTTGCATTGACTGCGGTCACTTCACCATCGTGCTCGGCAATGGTCACCTGTCCACTGCCATAGGCTGCCTGCGCCTCTAACCCCGTGCCGATTATCGGAGACTCAGCATGGATCAACGGCACGGCCTGCCGTTGCATGTTCGAACCCATGAGAGCACGGTTCGCGTCATTGTGCTCCAGGAAGGGTATCAGGCCTGTGGAAACGCTCACGATCTGCTTCGGTGAGACATCCATGAATTGTACTTTCTCCGGTACCTGTTCATAGAACCTGCTCGCCGACCTAACCTCTAGCCTCTCGTTAGTAAATTGATTCCGCTCATCCAGGGGTTCGTTTGCCTGGGCAATAGCGTATTGCTCCTCCTCATCTGCAGTGAAATAGACAACATCGCTGGAGACAAAGGGCATCACCTTAATTTTCTGCACCGGCAGCTGAGCCAGCCGTGCTGCAATCTTCGCTGTGACCGTAGTACCAGGCTTCACCAGGGAATGCCCCTTATCATCGAGGACCTCCTCTACCACTATCCGCTTCACAATGTCCGGAGAATTGCTCTCCAGGTCTCCGATCACCCTTCGGTAGGGGGTCTCGATGAGCCCGTATTCATTGACGACACTATAGGTAGCCAGCGATCCAATTAGGCCAATATTAGGCCCCTCAGGGGTCTCGATAGGGCATATTCTGCCATAGTGGGAATGATGAACATCCCTCACTTCAAAGCCAGCGCGCTCCCGCGATAGCCCCCCAGGCCCCAGGGCAGAGACTCGCCGCTTATGGGTGAGCTCTGCCAGTGGGTTGGTTTGATCCATAAACTGGGAGAGTTGGGAAGCCCCAAAGAACTCCCTTATAGCCGCAACTACAGGGCGCACATTGATCAGGGCGCTGGGGGTAATCGTTTCGGGATCGATAATGCTCATCCGTTCCCTGATCACGCGCTCCATACGAAGCAGACCCAGTCGGAATTGATTCCGGATTAACTCCCCCACGGTCCTCACCCGCCGATTTCCCAGATGGTCAATGTCGTCGGGTTTATCGATACCAGTGCTTACCTTGATAATACGACGTACAATCTCTATCATGTCCTCCCTGGTAAGCACCCGCTCCTGTAGGGGCACATCAAGCCCGAGCCTTTTGTTTAGCTTGTAGCGACCAACCTTGCCCAGGTTGTAGCGGCGGTGATTGAACAGGAGGTTTTCGATCAGGTTACGTGCATTGTCCATGGATGGAGGGTCACCCGGCCTGAGGCGACGATAGAGCTCAATAAGCGCTTCTTTCTGGTTCGTAACCAGGGGGTCTCGCTCTATAGTTGCCTCAATAAAATGATGTTCGCTATCGATATCCTCGAACAGCGCTATAAGATCCTCATCTCTTTCATAACCGATAGCGCGCAGCATGGTAGTCACGGGGATCTTTCGTTTTCCATCGACCTTTACCGATATCACGTCCTTGCCGCTGGTCTCGA
The DNA here is from genome assembly GCA_031581405.1 of Dehalococcoidia bacterium. Lineage (GTDB taxonomy): Bacteria > Chloroflexota > Dehalococcoidia > E44-bin15 > E44-bin15 > JAAXQM01. Next base: position 801 of record JAVLBD010000064.1, on the reverse strand, counting down.
ACTCCAGCCAGGCACCGCGCTCAGGAATAAGCTTGGCAAAGCAAAGCTGGCGCCCGGTGGACATATCCTGCTCCAGTGTGAAATAGCACCCGGGTGAGCGGATCAGCTGACTAACGACCACCCTTTCTGCCCCGTTGATGACAAAGGTTCCCTTAGGCGTCATTAAGGGGAAATCGCCCATGAAGAGGTCTTGCTCTTTAATCTCCCCAGTTTCCTTAATCACCAGTTGCACCCTCACGTATAAAGGTGAGGAGAAGGTTATATCGCGCTCGCGGCATTCTGCCTCCGAGCGTTTATCAGGAGCAGCTTCCCGTATGTAGCGCCAGAAAGAATCATCATCTTCAAAAAAGGGCATCTCAGCCTTGTTCTGTTCTCCGAACCCATAGCTGACAAAACGCAGTTCAAACCGCGAGCCGGTGAAGTCCTCGATAGGGGAGACTTCATCGAAGAGAGCCCTCAGCCCGCCTTTCTCATCAGGGTTTTCCCTATCAGGCTGTGGATCACAAAACCAGCGGTAGGAATCCAGCTGGATCTGGATTAAATTGGGTACCTCTAGAACATGGGAGATCTTGCCATAGGATTTCCGCGGCACTGCTTTCGGGGACACGGTAAAGGTAGAACTCACACTAATCCTCCTAAAATTAAGACAATATAATCCGCAAAAATAGATAGGCGAAAGTTAAAGATGCTGGGGAATTGAATGGGAAATAGGGGATATCATAGGACAATTGTATATGTTACCATAAAATTATATATTTGTCAAATATACGCATTGTTTCCGTAGAAATCCGACAGTTCATG
>JAVLBD010000063.1:0-8228 GCA_031581405.1 Dehalococcoidia bacterium | reverse complement strand
CGGTGGAGCTGGCAATCTGGAACATCTCTATCAGGCATTAGTCACTGGCAAAGCTGACGCCGTACTCGCCGCCAGTATTTTCCATTATCGGACATATTCGATCAGCCAGGCCAAAGAATACCTGAATATAAGAGGAATTCCTGTTAGAATATAGAGTACACGATAACAACCTATTTGCTTCTATTATTAGATATAAATAATTCACTACCTAAACGCATACCAAACTGTTGCCCGGTTCTATAAGTTCATGTATCATAAGCTCGTATGTAATCCCCTTCCATAATAAGGAGAATCCCTTGTTTCGTATCGCCGTATCGGTAAAAAATGAACTGCCCGACCCACGTGGTGCAGGGCTACTTAAGGACATTCGCGACCTTGGAATTACTACGATTGAACGTGCCAGGGTTAGCGATATATATCTTTTAGAGGGAATTATAAGCCAAGGTGAGATAGACCGAATATGCAAAGAGTTACTGGCCGATCCCGTAGTCCAAGAATATTCTATCGCAGATGCCCCTCCCCCTCATGGTGAGCACGCCCATATCATCGAGGTTGCATATAACCCCGGTGTAATGGACCCGGTGGAGGAAAGCGTTATGAAGGGAATACGGGACCTGGGTATTACCACAGTTGACTCGGTGAAAACGGCCAAAAGATACTTTCTATGGGGTGAACTATCGGAACAGGCCTTTCAAACTGTATCCGACAAGCTTCTGGTAAATACTGTTATTCAACACATAGTCACGAAAAGTGAAGCAGCCTCTCTGCCATCCACCTTATATGATTTCTCTCTCGAATCTATTGATCTGCAGAGCCTGGACGATGAGGCTCTAATCGAGCTTAGTAAAAACAGGCTCTGGTTAAATTTGAGCGAGATGAAGCGTATCCAGGGTTATTTCTCCCAATTAGGCCGTGATCCTACAGATATCGAACTGGAAACCCTGGCACAAACCTGGTCCGAGCACTGCGGGCATAAGACCTTCAAGAGCAAAATCAAGCTGGGACAGCTTGTTATCGACAACCTGCTTAAAAGCACAATCATGAGGGTTACTGAGGAACTGGATAAACCCTGGTGCCTTTCCGTCTTTCGTGATAACGCTGGTGTAATAGATTTGGATGGCCACTACGCAATTTGCTTCAAGGTGGAAACTCATAATCATCCCTCTGCAGTGGAACCTTACGGCGGGGCAGCCACCGGTATTGGCGGGGTTATCCGTGACCCACTGGGCACGGGACTGGGCGCAAAACCCATTTTAAACACCGATGTGTTCTGCTTTGGCCCCCCCGACTTTCCGTACCAGAGTTTACCACCGGGAGTACTTCATCCCCGCCGTATTTTTAAAGGTGTTCGCGCCGGTGTAGCCGACTATGCCAACCGTCTCGGCATTCCCACACTCAATGGTGCCATATTATTTGACGAGCGATACGTAGCGAATCCCCTTGTCTTTTGCGGCACGATAGGGCTGTTGCCGAAGAGCATGAGCCAGCAAGGCCAGCAACAACCGGGTGATCTGGTCGTCCTGGCAGGCGGGAACACCGGGCGTGACGGGATCCACGGGGTCACTTTCGCCTCTGGAGAACTTACCGCTGATTCCGAGGCAATTTCTTCCAGTTCCGTTCAGATCGGTAATCCAATCATTGAGAAAAAGCTCATTGATGTCCTCCTCAAGGCGCGAGACCGGGGCCTATATAGACGGGTTACAGATTGTGGCGGTGGTGGACTGTCATCTGCAGTGGGAGAAATGGCCGAGGATACCGGTGTACGGGTTTATCTGGAACGAGTACCTCTGAAATATTCAGGTCTCTCCTATTCGGAGATATGGATTTCCGAATCCCAAGAGCGCATGGTATTGGCGGCCCCGCCAAGCACTGTTAATCAATTGATCGACCTTTGTACCAGCGAGGATGTAACAGCGACAGTCATCGGAGAGTTTACAAATGATCGCCGGCTCCAGCTTTTCTATAATGGCAATCTCGTCGGCGACCTTGAGATGGATTTCTTGCATCACGGGTTACCGCAACTGGAGAGAGAGGCATTATGGGAGCCATCGCAACATGCAGAGCCTGATTTTTCGGATAATTCCGACCCGCCTGACTTACACAAGGACCTACTAAGAATCCTGAGCTCGTGGAACGTTTGCAGCAAGGAATGGGTGATCCGTCAATACGACCATGAGGTACAGGGTGGAAGTGTGCTAAAGCCTTTGGTGGGAGCAAATAATGATGGCCCAGGCGATGCTGCTATTATCCAACCCATACTCGATTCTGATATAGGAATTATCGTTTCTAACGGTATCAATCCAAAATACGGGGACATCGATCCCTACTGGATGGCTGCCTCTGCCATAGACGAGGCTTTACGGCAGGTGATAGCCGTAGGAGGCAACCTGAATAAGGTGGCACTGCTGGATAACTTCTGCTGGGGCAACCCTGAAAAGCCAGATAGACTGGGTAGTCTGGTGCGTGCTGCACAAGCCTGTTACGATATAGCGCTGCTCTATGAGACCCCTTTCATTTCCGGTAAGGACAGCTTCTATAACGAGTATGAAACAGGTGAAGACAGCGTATGCATTCCACCGACGCTCCTCATCTCGGCGGTCGCGGTAATGGAGCATGTGGAGCAAGCGATCTCTATGGACTGCAAGCAGAAAGGTGACCTGATCTATATTATAGGCACAACCTATGATGAATTGGGTGGCTCTCACTACTACGGAATCCATGGCTTTATAGGCAACAGCGTGCCCAGGGTGGACCCTAAGAAAGGGAAGCGTCTGATGGACGCCCTCAGTGCCGCTACTGCGAAAAGCCTGGTGAGGGCATGCCATGACCTGAGCGAAGGCGGCCTCGGTGTAGCGGCTGCTGAGATGTCCTTTGCCGGTGAGCTTGGCATGGTAATACAGCTAAGGAAAGTTCCCCTGGGCAACCTAAATTCTGGAAATACTCGAGATGATATCGTACTATTCTCAGAGTCTAATACCCGGTTCTTAGTAGAGATAGCACCGGAGGATACGCATCAGTTCGAAGAAATAATGGCTGGAGTCGATTGCGCCGCCATAGGTGAAGTCATAGACGCCAAGAAACTTGAGGTTTTCGGGTTGAGTGGAGAGAGTATTCTGTCTGCTACGCTTTCGGAACTAAAAGAGGCCTGGCAGAAACCTCTTCGCTGGTAAGACATTATGGCCAATGTGAAGACACTGATATTACACGCCCCGGGGACAAACTGTGATATGGAAACTGCGTTTGCCTTCGAGCAAGCCGGATCACAGGTGGATATAGCACATGTATACGAACTCCTCCGTCGCCAGAAGATCCTTTCCGATTATCAGATAATGGTCATTCCCGGCGGTTTCACCTACGGCGATGACATATCAGCGGGGAAAATCCTGGCAAACGAACTGAGGCTGAAACTGGGAGAGGAGATACAGCAATTTGTAGACGACGGCAGGCTCATTTTGGGGATCTGTAACGGCTTTCAGGTTCTGGTAAAGGCGGGTATTCTAGCCGCGGTAACCGCTGAGACCAATCATACGTTAACGCTTGCCAGTAATGATTCGGGGAGGTTTGAATGCCGCTGGGTCTATCTACGCGTCCATGAAACCAGCCCCTGCATATTCACCCGCGGGATAGGCTCAATGTATCTCCCTGTAGCCCACGGTGAGGGTAAGGTAGTAGCTGCACCCGGGACATTGAATATCGCCCTGTATTACGCTGACGAAACTGGAAACATTAACGCTGGTTACCCATATAATCCAAATGGTTCCATAGAAAATATAGCAGGTATCTGCGATGCCTCAGGGCGAATATTTGCCCTAATGCCACATCCGGAACGCTTTATCCGCTGGACCCAGCATCCCCAGTGGACAAGGGAGCCCCGGAAGGAATACGGTGATGGCTTCCATATCTTCTCAAACGCGGTCAATTGGGTAAAAACTATCTAACGTGTCTTGGGCTTTGACCGGGTGACAAATGTAGTATCTTTATGACCTCAGAGACTAAATCAGTGCAGAATTGGAGAAACAGGGATGGGAGGTAAGGGATATTATCCACAGGGAAAGGGATTGGCTACCAATCAAATATTCTGCTACCATACAACAACAAAGGTTGTTACTAGAGTAAGGAGGGTAATCAATGTTTGAAACAAGAATCACCAAAATGCTTGGAATCAAATATCCCATTATCGGCGGGACCATGATGTCGATCAGCGATGCAGATTTTACAGCTGCTATTTCCAGTGCAGGGGGGATGGGAACCCTTGCCTCAATCATGTACCAGACTAAGGATGAGTTCGCGGCGGCCATCGACAGGATACGGCAGTTGACCGATAAGCCTTTTTCTGTAAACCTCAATTTCTTCCCCGCCCAGTTTCCCGTTTCCCAGAGTGAATATACGGAGGTAATGATTGACAAAGGGGCTAAGATTGTAGAAACCTCCGGTCATACTGCACCACCGGAGGAATTGTGCAGGCGTTTTAAGGAAACGGGAATGATCTGGATTCACAAATGCATAGGGCTCCGTTATGCCCTTAAAGCGCAAAGTTTGGGAGCCGATATAATTACAGTAGTCGGTTATGAAATGGGTGGAGCCACAGGCAAGTTCGATCTTGGGACCATAGTAGTGGTTCCGACAGTTGCTAAGGGGGTCAAGGTCCCCGTTATCGGCGGAGGTGGTGTTGTCGATGGCCGCGGATTTTTAGCCGTTCTTTCTCTTGGAGCTGAGGCGGTCATTATAGGAACGCGCCTTTTAGCAACAAAGGAGTGTCCAATCCATGATCGTCTGAAACAGGCCCTCCTTAATGCGACCGAGTTAGATACGATGATCATTATGAAGACTATTGCCGCCCACAGAGTCTGGATCAATGCCGCCGCCATCAGGTGCGCAGAGGCAGAGGCAACGGAAGCTGGTTTTGAAGAACTCATTAAGATCGCTTCCGGGGATAGTGCCAGAAAGGTGTACTTTGAAGGGGACCTGGACGCAGGTATTGTCCCCTGCGGACAAGGAATCGGACAGGTACATGATATCCCCACCGTTAAGGACTTATTCGATGGGATAATTTCCCAGGCGACGGAGGTCGCTACCCAGCTTGCGAATGGCTAGGATAGAGAAGTGATCCCATAATTTTCCTTTAGATGGCATCTGGACGAAGGAGGGATAAGCGATGAGCTATGAGGACATTCGTTTTGAAATCATAGACGCTGTAGCCATCATTGAACTCCATCGCCCAGAGCATCTCAATACCTACAGCCTGAAGATGGGTATTGAACTAGGCGACGCGTACCGCACCTGTGACCAAGACGACGATATTCGAGCGGTGGTGCTTACAGGAGCAGGGAGAGCATTCTGCGCCGGGGCTGATATGAGCGTGGGGGAAAGCACCTTTGCTAAACAGGACCAAGCGACCTTCAGTGCCGCGGGAGTTGATCCGCAAGCGTGGGAGGTGCGCAAGCCGGTTATAGCAGCCATGAATGGGCACGCAGTCGGGATTGGCCTTACACTTGCGCTTCAATGCGACATGCGAATCGTCTCCGATGAGGGGAAGTACGGCGTACTTCAGGTTCGCCGCGGCATGATGCCCGATTCATATTCGCACTGGACTCTGCCCAGGCTTATCGGTATAGAGCGCGCTGCCTATCTCCTGCTTACAGGTCGCAAAGTAAGCGGTGCCGAGGCTGTAGAGTTGGGAATAGCCAGCCGGTCTTTACCAGCCAGTGAGGTGCTCCCTGCAGCTCTTGAAATAGCACGTGACATCGCGATCAATACTGCACCGCTCTCGGTCGGTATTACGAAACGACTGCTATGGGAGAGCATGACCCTAACACGTGAAGAGGTCGGTCGAAGAGAGACCGAGTTGCATCATCACCTTATGGGACGCGCCGACGCGATCGAAGGTGTTATGGCCTGGCTCGAACGCCGAACTCCACAGTGGACACTCAGTGTAACGAACGACTGGCCGGATTGGCCAAAATAATATGCACACCAGCTATTACCAGGTGTGATAGTTAGGGCAACAACTGGGGCAAATAAGGAAATACTGTGCCGTACCTATTGACAGATGCAATTAAACGTGCTAGTCTCTTGGCAGATTTCGAAAGGAGGATGGAATGCAAGCTTATTGTATGAAGTGCCGAAAAAAGGTTGAGATCAAGAACCCGAAGTCCATTACAATGAAGAATGGTCGGCCGGCGACTCAGGGCAACTGCCCAGCCTGTAACACCAAGGTATTTCGCATCGGCAAGTCCTAGTACCATATTGCGGCGTCCCCAAATATTAAGCAACTCTATTAATCGTTAATAGGTTTATGTCTTAGTTCAGAGTGTGACAAAGCGGTTAGAAGAGGAGTTCTACGCTCCTGCGCTATATTATTGTAAATAGCGCAGGAGCGATTTAATTTCTATGCCAATTCTATTTTAATCCCACAATAGAAATGGCAACGGTGCACGCTGGGGGCATTCCACCCATGTTATGAGTCAAACCTAATTTGGGGTTCTTGAGTTGTCGGGGACCTGCTTTTCCTTGAAGCTGCAGGTACATCTCATAAATCATCCTCAGCCCGCTGGCACCGACGGGGTGACCGAAGCACTTTAAACCACCATCAGGCTGTACCGGCAATCCACCATCGATGTCGAAAAAGCCGCTCTCAATATCTTCCCTCATGTTCCCACGCCTGCTAAACTGGAGATCCTCCATAATTATGGCCTCTGTGATAGAGAAGCAGTCGTGTACCTCTGCCATGCTGATCTCTTCGCGCGGATTCTTCACCCCCGCCTCGGCATAGGCCACCAGTCCTGCACGATAGGTCTCCTCCACATGGGTGAAGTCATAATCATTCCTCACCGGTCCCTCAGCAGGACCAACACACATCTGGACCGACTTGATGTAGACCGGGTCATCCCTGAATTTCTTGGCATCAGCGGCGCGCACCACGATAGCAGCTGCTCCGCCATCGCTTACTCCACAGCAATCGAAAAGCCCCAGCGGCCATGAGATTATGGGGGCGTTCATTACCTGCTCAATGGTAAGCTCCTTATGAAAATGGGCTTTGGGATTCATATTGCCATTATGATGGCTCTTAACCGAAACATGCGCCAGCATCCTCTTGCCCTCGTCCGGGCTGAGGTTGTAGCGATCGAAATACCTGGTTGCCAGCATGGCAAAAATGGCCGGCGCGGTAGTAGCTACGCCTCCCACACCAGTAGTCCCCCCGGGAGCAGTGGAAATGAGGCCAGAGATGCCCATATCCTTCAGCTTCTCCGCACCCACCGCCAGGGCAACATCAACGGCGCCTGAGGCCACCGCATAGGTAGCGTTGCGCAGGGCATCGGTACCGGTGGCGCACATATTCTCCACCCTGGTTATAGGCTTATACTGGAGCCTGAGTCCGGCCAGTCCCAGCCCGGCCAGCCCACTGACCTCCTGCCAGTTCCCTATCCAGGCCGCATCGATATCTTTGGGCTCTACACCGGCGTCCTCGTATGCTTCATATGCGGCGTCAACCATCAGGTCGCTGGAGCTCTTATTCCAGAGCTCACCGAACTTGGTGCAGCCCATTCCGATTATTGCTACTTTATCTTTTATACTCTCTGCCATTTCATCCTCCTTTGTTATCCTCTTACCGGCCGCGCTTTCCAGTAATAGTTGTGTATGCCGCGGTCAAAGTACATCTTCCTAAAAACCATCTCCACCGGCATTCCTACCTTTACCAGGTCAGGATCACGGTCGGTGAGCTCAAACCACCCGCGGCCACCACCCTCGAAGTCCACGAATACAGGTGAGCCCGGCGGATCGATAACGTCCGCCAGCAGGTCAAGAGAATAGGTAAATATGCTACCTTTCTTATCGGAGAAGCGGTAATCCTCGAATTGATCCTTGGCCTGGCAGTAGTAGCACACCCTGATAGGCGTCATGCCACCAACTCCGAAAGGCATCTGGTATTGTACATTGCCGCATACCTTGCACTTATCTCCATAAAGACGAAGGACTTCCTTACGGCTCCTCTTCAGCGCCGATATAGAGGTGAAGGGGATCTCCGGCCGGCGTGCACGCTCTACCGTAACCAGCCCTCGCCAGCGAAGGTAGGTAGCATAATTAGTGAGTACCCGTTTCGAAGACAGGAAACCCTTGGTGCCACGCCTATCGCGCACCTTTTTCTTCTTAATCGCATCCGTTACCTCTATAAGGAAGGCATCGGCCCCATTTCCATAGTTGGCGAATAGTATCTTATCACCTGGCTT
>JAVLBD010000062.1:0-8259 GCA_031581405.1 Dehalococcoidia bacterium | reverse complement strand
AGAGTATTTCAGCAGTATCATATAGATAATTGTATGTTGAACATACCATTCTGATAGTGAATATTAATTCAGCGGAGGATGACAATGAAAGATAAAAAGGCAATAGAGGAGGCCCTGGGAAGAAGGCTCCTCATGGGGGAAAGCCTCGCCCGAAACGCGCGTAAGTTTCCTGATAAGGAAGCACTGATATACGGGGAGACGCGTTTGACCTACAAGCAGTTCAATGCCAGGGTAAATCAGCTTGCTCATGCTTTTTTGGATCTTGGAATCAAGAAGGGTTCCAAGGTGGCTATACTGGCCTTTAACTGCAACCAGTTCATGGAGTCCTATTTTGCCCTGGGGAAGATCGGCGCTGTGGCAGCGCCTCTTAATTTTCGTCTTCATGCCGAAGAACTCTCGTACATCGTAAATCACTGCGATGCAGAGGCATTCATTATGGGAGAGGTCTTTGTGGAAACGGTAAAGGGCATCCAGAAAGATTTGTCAAAGGTAAAGAACTACATTTCCATCAGCGACAAGCCGGTGGAAGGCATGCTGCATTTCGAATCTTGGATTGCTAAATACCCTGACGATGAGCCACTTATCCTTATCGATGAGGATGATCCTTTATTTATCATGTATACCGCCGGAACAACGGGTAGACCCAAGGGAGCTGTTTTATCACATAAGAATGAGATAGTGATGTGGATGCTCGGGTCTATTTTTGTGTTCACTGAGCCGGGTCTTGGTGATGTTTTGAACTACAAGGCTTTCGGTGCTCCTCCAATCTTCCACCTCGCAGCCTTTGGTTACTGCCAGTTTATGTTCTTTCTGGGTGCAACTGTCGTATTGCCGACAGAGGTATTCAATCCCGAATACATCATGAATACCATAGAAAAGGAGAGGATCAATACAATCCTCCTGGTTCCAGCAATGACCTTTTTCCTGTTACAGTTGCCTGATATGGATAAATATGATACGAGTTCTCTACGCGTGTGGGCCTCAGGAGCAGCAATTCTCCCGACGGAGACAAGAAAGCAGATCCTGAAATACTTCCCAAACGTCAAGATCTTCGATTTGTTTGGGCAAACCGAGATGAGCCCACTGGTTTCGGGGCTTAGACACAGCGAAGCTGAGGGGCGAGATACATCAGTCGGAAGAGCACTCCCCTTCATCGAGATACGGGTGGTTGACAGCGAAGACAATGATGTCCCGGTAGGAACGGTTGGTGAGGCAATATATCGGGGACCGACTGTTATGAAAGAATATTATAAGGATCCCGAGGCTACTGCGGAAGCCATGAGGGGCGGCTGGTTTCACTCCGGTGATCTGGTCAGGCAAGATGAAGAGGGATTTATTTATATAGTAGATCGGAAGAAGGATATGATTATAACAGGGGCAGAGAATGTGTACCCCGCCGAGATCGAGGAGGTTCTCTATAAGCATCCCAAGATACTGGAATGTGCCGTAATCGGGGTTCATGATCAGGAATGGGGCGAATCGATCAAGGCCATCGTGGTCTGCAAGGCAGGAGAATGCATGACCGAGGAGGAGGTAGTAGACTACTGTAAGCAGCATCTGGCCAGCTACAAGAAGCCCAAATCGATTGATTTCATGGATGCGCTTCCCCGCAACCCGGCAGGGAAAGTGCTAAAGACTGAACTCAGGGAGAAATTCGGTAAGTCCGTTAAGTACTAAATTAAAGATTTGTTTTAAGGATAGCTTCTATCCAGGAAAGGGGTGATGCCGTAGATTTACACTACTAAGCCAATTGACGCTGGTGCATAAACATGTTACAGTATGTCACACCCTAGAATAGAGAGGATGGAGTATTATGGTTGGAATTACTTCGTACGGCGCTTACGTGCCCATCTACAGGATTAACCGCATGACTATCTACGGTGCCCTGGGGTGGTTGAATCCTGCATCTCTTCTGCCAGGAGAAAAGGCGGTGGCCAACTATGACGAGGACAGCCTTTCAATGGCGGTAGCTTCTGCTATGGACTGCATAAGTGGCGTAAAACGAGAGAAAATCGATGGTCTGTTCTTTGCTACCACGACGACACCGTACAAGGAAAGGCAGAATGCAGGGATGATAGCTACTGCTATTGACCTTCCCTCAGAGATTCGCACGGCTGACTTCACCACATCGATCAAGTCTGGGACCGGTGCGCTGATATCTGCCTATGATGCCGTCACCTCGGGCACGGCTAAAAATGTTCTGGTCTCCGCCTCCGATTGCCGTTTGGGGAAACCGGGCGGTTTTCAAGAGGAGATGTATGGGGACGGTGCTGCTGCTCTCCTTGTTGGTGACAATAAGGTAGTTGCCAGTATTGAGGGAACATATTCGGTATCCTATGACTTTATGGATAACTGGAGGGCAGATACGGACAAATATAACCGTACGTGGGAGGATAGGTGGGTCCGGGATGAAGGTTATAGTAAGTTTATCTCCGAAGCCATCGCTGGACTTCTGAAAAAGTACAATCTCAATCCCAAAGATATCGCCAAGGTGGTTTTTCCCTGCCTCTATATAAGATCCCATGCGGATATAGGTAAAAAATTGGGATTTGAGCCTGGTCAGTTGCAGGATCATATGTTTACGCAGATTGGTAACACGGGAACCGCGTATCCCCTCATGATACTGGTGGCAGCCCTGGAGGAGGCAAAGCCAGGAGATAAAATTATTGTTGCCAGCTACGGGAATGGAAGTGATGCTTTACTACTGGAGGTAACTGCGGATATAAAGAAGGTCAAGGGAAAGAGGGGGATCAAGGGACATCTCGCTTCAAAGAAAGACCTCACCAGCTATGAGAAATACATAACATTTCGTGAGATACTGGATATAGACACTGGGGGTCGTGGCGATGAGGTCGCTCCTACTCAGATATCGACGATGTGGAGGGAACGCAAGATGCTTGCGGGCCTATGCGGTTCGAAGTGCAAGCGCTGCGGCATGCCCCAGTACCCACCCCAGGAGATATGTGCCAACCCTAAATGTGGAGCGGTCAATGAAATGGAGTCGTATCGCTTCTCAGACAGGAAAGCATCCTTGTTCACGTACACCGGTGATGTATTAGCTTTCAGTCCTAGCCCACCAGCGATCTATGGTATGGTTAATTTCGATGGCGGCGGAAGGTGGATGTTCGATATAACGGACACCGATCTTGATTCTGTTAAGGTCGGCATGCCCGTAGAGATGAGCTATCGCAGGAAATACCATGATGCGCCGCGTGGCATCCACGCTTATTACTGGAAAGCGACGCCAATTCGAGTTTAGAACTTGATCATAGAAGGGAGTAACTATGGCTGACGGAATAAAAGATAAAGTTGCTATCATAGGGATGGGATGCACCACGTTTGGAGAACGCTGGGACATGGGCCCTGCGGGATTAATGGTAGAGGCGTTCATGGAAGCTATCCAGGATGCGGGTATAGAAAAGAAAGATATCGATGCCGGCTGGTTGGGTACCTGCTATGAGGAGGTCTCTATTGGTAAATCCGCTATCCCTCTAGCTGTTACATTAAAGTTACCGTTCATTCCGGTAACCAGAGTGGAAAATTTCTGCGCCACCGGCTCAGAGGCTTTAAGAGCAGCCTGTTATGCCGTTGCAGCCGGGGCGTATGACGTATGCTTAGCGCTTGGAGTGGAGAAGCTTAAGGATACCGGCTATGGGGGTCTTCCTCAGAACGACACACAACAGGGGACAACACTCAGGTCTGCATTCCCCAACTTTACACCTCCGGGGGCGTTCGCTATGATGGGGACCAGGTACTTCGCGCAGTATGGACTCAGCCCGGATGAAGGCAAACGCGCTCTAGCACATATATCGGTGAAGAGTCATCATAATGGATCCATGAATCCCAAGGCCCACCTTCGCCGTGAGATCACTATCGATCAGGTTATAAATGCCCCCATCATTGCCTGGCCTTTAGGGCTATTTGACTGCTGTGGGGTAAGCGATGGAGCAGCGGCGGCCATAGTGACCCGGGCGGACTTGGCCAAGAAATTCCGACCTGACCCGGTCTATGTTAAAGCGCTACAGATCGCTGCAAGCTCCGGGGAAGAAATAATGTGCACCGAATGGGACTATGCTCATGTGGAGACCACGGTACACGCCTCAAAGAGGGCTTACGGCGAGGCCGGAATCAAGAATCCCCGGGAGGAACTAAGCATGATGGAGGTTCACGATTGTTTCTCCATCACTGAGCTGACCATTTATGAAGACCTGGGAATATCGCCTCGTGGCCGAGCCAAGGAGGATATCGAGGCGGGGTTCTATGATCTCGACGGTACAATCCCCTGCCAGCCTGACGGCGGACTCAAGTGCTTTGGTCATCCTATTGGCGCTTCCGGGCTGCGCATGATGTATGAAATGTACAAGCAGCTTCAGGGAAAAGCTGATAAGCGGCAGATAAAAGACCCTAAATATGGCCTAACTCATAACATGGGAGGTATTCCCCCGCTCAATGTAGTCAGCACTTTTATAGTCGGGCTCTAACAGTTGAGTGACAACACTTCCGCGCGAGCGCCTCTTCACTCCGCGCAGTAAAAGGAGGTATATATGGACTTCGCTATGACAGAAGAGCAAACGATGCTGAAGTCCAGTATCCGCGACGTCCTGGAGAAAGAGATAGCCCCCATAGTTGAAGAGAACGAGAAGAAAGGCGCGCTTGACAAGGAAACAACCGTCGGTCTCATTCAGCGGTTGATGCCGTTCGGTTATTTAACAGGCTTTCTATCGGAGCGGTACGGTGGCTCGCAGTTAGATTACAAAACCAATGGCATTCTCGTCGAGGAGCTGGCCAGGGTCTGGGCAAGCCTGGCAGGAACAATATTCATTGCCGCAGCCTTCTGGTGGCTTCTGGATGAAGCGGGAACCCCCGAACAAAAGGAAAGGTTGCTGCCTTTAGCTGCCTCTGGAGACTACATAGGTTGTTTGGCCATAACTGAGCCCAATGCAGGTTCCGATGTGGCTAGCGTAGAAACGACCGCAACCCTGGACGGCGATGAATATATCATTAACGGGACGAAGACTTGGATTTCTAACGGGAGCATAGCCGATGCTGCTTTCATCCTCGCCACAACAGATAAGTCACTCGGTCCTCTGGGTATGTCCTTTTTCCTTGTAGAGAGGGGCACGTCTCCTTTCACCTCGAGGGAGCTGCATAAGCTGGGCCTCCGTTCCTTTCCAACTGCAGAACTTTCGTTCGACGACTGCCGAGTTTCGAGGGCAAACCAGTTAGATCCCGGTACCGGATACAAGAGAACAATGACCTTCTTCGATGTATCGCGTGCGATGGTTGGGATGAATTGCACCGGCATTGCTCAGGCGGCTATAGATGCTTCAATTAAGTACGCACAGGATAGAAGCCAGTTCGGCCGACCTTTGGGCAGTTTCCAGATGATACAGGAGATGCTTGTCGATATGATTACGGAAACAGAGGCCAGCCGCCTTCTTTCCTTACGTGCCCTGGATTTGCTGGATAAGGGAGAGAAGTCCCGCTGGCAGTCATCGCTGGCGAAAGCATATTCTACCGAGGCGGCGGTGAGGACGACGTCAAAGGCTATCCAGATTCACGGCGCTATGGGCCTTTCCGAAGAATATCCGGTTGAGCGATATTTCAGGGATGCGAGAACCTTGACTATACCTGACGGTACAACTCAGATGCAGAAATTGATCATTGGAAGGGATTCTCTGGGGATAAAGGCCTTCGTTTAGCTACAGGAATTGAAGAAATAATTATATAAAGCTTTTAGTATATAGAGGAGCACAATGTCGCAACAGGGAGATGCCGGCAGAAAAAAACCAGCTGAACATTTCGGCGAAATGATTAAGTCATTTGGCGATGCTCTGGGTGAAATATTTAATGACCCCGAGCTGAAGGAAAAGGCCAGGTCTTTCGGGGATAGTGCAGTTGAGTCAGCGAAAATTCTGGCAGGCAATTTAAAGGATGAGGATACCAAAGCCAAGTTTAGGGAAGTGGGAAAAGCTGCTGAAGACCTTGGAAAAAGTATAAAAGACTGTTTCAAAATAAAAAGGGATGAATAATAGAGGTTACACCTCTATGCCTTATTCACAGGATCTACTGCGATACCAGACCACCATCTATGGACAGCGGATGCCCGTTGATAAACGAGGCTGCATCAGAGCACAACCACACGACTGCCTGTGCAACCTCTTCTGGCGTACCTAAACGTGCCATTGGGTTGGTGCCTATTACAACCTTCTCCATATCTGGATAAGCATCTATAAGGTGCTTAACCAATGGTGTTTGGATGGCGCTGGGGCAGACAGCGTTTACACGGATACCACTTTTAGCGTAATTTAGTGCTGCTGCTTTGGTAAGCCCTATTACACCATGCTTACTTCCAACATAGGCGGGGTTGGGTCCGACGCCAGTTAATCCTGCTGTGGATGACATGTTAACGATGGACCCACCACCTTGCTTTCGCATTTGTGGGATCTCATACTTCATACAAAGCCACACGCTCTTGAGGTTTGTGTTTATGACCTGGTCCCAGTTCTCTTCACTGTACCTGGTAACAGAAGCGATGTCTCCCTCAACGCCAGCATTATTGAAAGCGAAGTCGAGCCGTCCATAGGTCTCAACTGCTTTATCAACCATATTTTCCACCTCGTCAGCTCGGGTAACGTCGGTCTTGATGAAGACGGACTCGAAGCCATTATCTTGGATGAGCTTTACTGTTTGCTCGCCTCCATCCACTGCGATATCGGCAACCACAACCTTTGTCCCTTCTGCGGCAAAGGCTATTGCAGTGCTCCGACCTATGCCAGAACCCCCGCCCGTTACCACAAGCTACTTTGCCATCTAATCCCTTCATTTCAGTAATTATAAACAGCACCGTATACGCTGAGGATTAAGCGCCTTGATAGTAGTCACCCAAATGATGTTATTATCTCAACCCACATGCTGCTTAACCTCATCTGGCATCTCGACTTGCTTGTCTTCAGGCCTCCTTTTCAGGGCGAGAGCTTCCATAGGGCAGTGAGTGACGCATACACCGCATCCAATGCATGTATCTACATCAACTTCGGCTATTTTATCGACCTTCATCGCATTCACCGGGCAAATATCTTCACAGTCCCCGCAGGCATTGCACTCCTCCTCCTTGACCTGTGGGATAAACGGTGACGAAACCATTGTTTTGGTATTCAATTGGTGGAAACCTATGAACAAGGGACAGCAATCATTGCAACAGTTGCATATGAAACCATCTATATTAATGGTGTGAACCAGGCCATCTGCATTTGCTTTGTTCAGCAGCTCAAGGGCCTCATCCAAAGTGAGCTCGCGGCCCATACCATGCTCCACACACCATCGGGCGGTATCCCCTGTGTGAAGGCATGTCTCAAGAATGTGTTCACAATGGTTTCCGGGGTCAACGAGCCAATGTGAGAGACGGCAGGGGCAGGTTGATACACTGTAGTAATCCTGGCTCCTGAGAAAATCGGCGAGGTTCTCCTCGGGGCGTGCATCATCGGGCAGCACGTTTGGATGAGCCCAGACGGGTGCAAAAGGAAACCCTAACGTGCAGAGCCTATCCCTGGCCCACTCGTATTGGACTTGGTGCAGTGTTTTACCTAGTTCTACATCATACGGAAATCTGATACCTCCAAAGAGGCCAGTCTCGGAAAGGCCCGGCGCACAACTCCCCAGAACCCGGTATATTGGGTTCTCCTTACCTGGGTCGATCCACATGGTGCCTTTGTTCGCCATAGTATGGAGAAGTTGCTTAAGTTTGTCCTTGTTCATACCCACCTTTGCTGAAAGCTCATCCAGTGTCCCACCGGTGAGACCTATTTGGAGAGCCAGTTTAGCTTCTTCGGGGGTGAACTGAAGGCTAAGGAGCTTTAATAGTGCAGGTGTGACCGATAGACCAATAACATGCGGATCTTCTCTGTTTATCATCTCCGCCAGCTCATTGTACATGTCATCTTTTGCCATTACTTTACCTCCTAATAATATTTATTCGGTGCATGTGACCAAGAGTTTCCTTGTTTGGATTTCCTGAGTGGATTTTGAATATGCGTAGGGGAGCAAAACATCAACCCTCGGGCTCGTGACCGTTGTCATTATAATGCCTAGCGGGAGGTTTTACAAAGAGTGGGATTAGGACATGAGGTTAATATAATATTGGGGAAAAAGATATGACCGTTGAAAAAGAGGTGCAGGATACTTCCTACCGGGGGTCTGGGGGTGTCCCCCAAGATTGGGGGATCTAGGGGGTTGATTGAGAGTATTTCAGCAGTCTCT
>JAVLBD010000061.1:0-8370 GCA_031581405.1 Dehalococcoidia bacterium | reverse complement strand
CCAATTTAGCTTTGGGTGCGGTCTTTGGTTCTAACCTATTCAACCTCCTCATCATCGCCCTGATGGATGTAATATATCGCTCCGGACCCCTGCTCAGTGCGGCGGGTCGTGTGCAGTTACCATTAGCAGCCCTGGGTATACTTCTTATCGCCTTTGCCGGGGGTAGCATCCTTCTCGCCAGCAAGGTATGGGATGGAGCGCTAGGCTGGGTAAGCATATACAGTATAGTTCTCGTACTGTTGTATATTTGGGGTTCGCGGAGAATTTTTCGCTCTGAACGCAGTCGTGAGGTAGAGCCGAAGCTACTCCAGTACAGAAATATTTCATCGCGGCGGATCTATTCAGTCCTTACAATCTCGGCGCTGGGTATAATAGGAGCAGGAACATGGCTGGCGCTCATCGGCGATGAGATCGCTGCCGGAACCGGTTGGGATACCACCTTCGTCGGCAGCCTTTTCCTTGCTGCCACCACCTCGCTGCCCGAGCTTGTCGTTAGCATCGCCGCGTTAAGGATTGGCGCTAGGGATATGGCAATCGCTAATATGCTTGGCAGCAATATGTTTAATATGGGTATCGTTATCGCCGGTGATGACCTTTTCTATACAGGCGGTTCCCTATTTTCCGCAGTATCACCGGGCCATATTTTCAGTGCTGCAATCGCCATCCTCATGACCCTCATTGTCATTGCCGGCATTATCGTTCGTCCCAGGCGAAAGGTGTTGCGTCGTATAAGTTGGTATACTGTGGCTTTAGTAATTGTCTACCTGGGTGGGGCCTACACCCTCTTCATCGCGCCCTGGGGGTGAAAAAGGGCTTGCCTTAGTTCCTACTTTTATAGTATCCTAAGTAATCGAATTTCGCGTTTATTCTCTGGGGGAAGATTGAAAATGACAAAAAAAGTACATGAACTCATGATCTCTAAATCCGTTACGGTAGGTGAGGAGGAGGAGATTGCCGATGTTGTCAATAAAGTTGCCAAAGATTGTGAGACTTTGCTTGCCTGTGTCATAGATAAGGAGGACAGGCTCATTGGTATGATCACCCCCAGGGAATTGCTGAAGGCAGCGGAAGTATCCGATTATGGGAATGTCAGACACCCCTTCTTTTCAGGAAGGGAGGTGCTGCACCTGCTATCCTCAGAACATGCACGCGATATTATGAGCGCTCCGATCAGCGTAAAACCTGATGATGAAGTGCAAACGGCTATAGACCTTATGCTCAGTAGTAACCTCTATGAGGTTCCAGTCGTCGACAAAGATGGCAAGGTGGTTGGCGAGATAAATTTCCTGGGCATAGTTTCTCATTCCGTCTGGAAACGTTCTGTAGAGAGAGAGTAGATAATGGAAATTGAGATATATTTCAAGTTCATATTGGCCTTCGCTCTGATTCTGATCGCCGCCAGGCTTGGCGGCGAATTTACGGAACGCTACCTCAAGCAACCTGCTGTTCTCGGAGAACTCGTGGCGGGTATCATTATCTCCCCCTTCGCTTTAGGCGGGTTGATATTCGGCAATGATCCCATAATCCTCAACTTCGCCTCAATCAGTGGCTGGTTTGTTTTAACCGGGGGAGAAATCTCTGAGCTCCATATTATGGAGATCATATCCTCGATAGCTGTGGTTATTCTCCTGTTCGTGGCCGGGGTTGAGACTAATGTAAGAGATTTCGTGAAGCAGGGGAAAACCGGAGCACTGGTCGCGGTGGGTGGGGTCATCCTGCCCTTTGCCTTTGGTTATCTCATCACCAGGCTTTTTTACCCCGACGGCCCCTCAACGGCGTGGCTCTTTATGGGGGCAGTGCTGGTGGCTACCAGCATCGGGATAACAGTGCGGATATTGATGGACATGGGGAGACTCAATACGCGGGCGGGGACAACCATACTGGTGGCCGCGGTTATCGATGATATTATTGGTATTATCATTCTTTCCATTATAGCCTCGATGGCGAGCACTGGTTCAGTTGAAGCTTTGCACATTGCTCGCATTACCTTGATCGGATTTGGCGTTTGGTTTGCTCTGCTTATGATTGGGGTCAAGTTTCATAAATATATATCGAAGATACTTCTGAATCCGTTCAAGCGGTCGGGCACCATGCCCATCGTGGCCCTTCTCGTCGGTTTACTTATTGCCTATCTGGTTACACTGGCCGACTTGCACCCGGTGGTGGGTGCATACGTGGCCGGGCTGATGTTCGCTGCATGTGGAGAGAAAGAGGAGATAATCGAGAAGACCAGGCCTATTATGCTGTTCCTGGCCCCGTTCTTCTTCTGCTTCCTGGGAATGCAGGTCGATATGCCTCTCATGGTATCGGCAGCCTTGATCGCCTTCATCCTGATCGTATTGGCTTCAGTGGGTAAGATTATCGGTTGCTATCTGCCGGCCAGGTTTGTGGGGAAACTATCTAATAACGAGGCGATGATCGTGGGTGTGGGGATGGTCCCCCGCGGTGAAGTTGGATTGATCGTCGCTGGTGTAGCCCTTCTGATCCCGGGTGCCTTAGGAACCGGAGACATGGCAAGCGAGCTGTTTGGCGCTGCAGTGGCGGTGAGCCTCTTTACCACACTGATTACCCCAGCGTTGCTGAAGCCCTTCTTCAAGAGAGCGCCGGCGAAAACGTAACCACACCTTGTCACCATTACGGTATACGAAGTATGATATAGGCAGGCCCCTGTAGCTCAGCGGATAGAGCACCAGCCTCCGGAGCTGGGGGCGAGCGTTCGAGTCGCTCCAGGGGCGCTATGCTCAAATGGTTGTACGGGGGAGGGGATTGAGCGCTCAGCCGGGGAGAGGGTTCGAGATTATTCATAGGGGAATCACTATCAAAGTTTATTACGTAGTTTTATTGTCCCATAGTATGAGCCATGTCAGAATTGATGTTGCTGCAAGAACCCCCAGCAGTGAGGGCTCTGGAATTATCTCTGATGTTGGCTAGAAGAGTATCGTATGGATGACATTGCTGAGATTCGCTGGCATGGTCGCGGTGGGCAGGGAGCGGTTACCGCCAGCGAAATCCTTGCCGAAGCTGCCCTTGAAGAAGGAAAGTATTTTCAGGCCTTTCCCGACTATGGCCCCGAGCGCATGGGTGCACCGATCAGGGCTTATACCAGGATTGGTTCCTCTCCTATCAGACAGCACTGCCAGATAACCCAGCCCGATGCTGTCGTGGTGCTTGACCCTACATTGATAGGGATCGTCGATTTTACCGATGGGTTGAAGGAAGAAGGCGTTCTCGTGGTCAATACCCCCCTCTCGCCGGCGGAACTGAGGAGCAAGCTGGGATTCGATGCGGGGAAGGTATTCACCGTCGATGCTACTCGTATTGCCCTGGATACCATAGGACGGAATATCCCCAATACCACCATGATCGGCGCCCTGATCAAGGCTCTGGAGGTAGTAAGCAAGAAAGTTGTCCAGGAAGAGCTTAGGAAGCGTTTAGAAACAAAGGGGAATAAAGAAATGGCCAAGGCTAATGTCGAGGCCTTCGAGCGAGCCTATAATGAGGTTGCAGAGGCATAGCAATGAAGCGTGATCCTGCCAGTAAAACCTCCGTATCCGACATTTCAAGCGCCAAGGGCTGGAAAGAGATCCCTATCGGCGGGGTAATTACCGACGCCGGTAATTCCGAGGCATATCATACCGGGGGCTGGCGTTCTTTTCGCCCTCTATGGGATTGGCAGAAGTGTGTTAATTGCAGGGTCTGCTGGATTTACTGCCCTGACGGCTCAATCCGTATAAGGGACGGAGCGGTCGCCGGCATCGATCTTGACTATTGCAAAGGGTGTGGTATCTGCTCCAAGGAGTGCCCGCATGACGCCATCAAGATGATCGAAGAGTCTGAGGCAGAGGCAGTAGCAAAGGTGAAACAATGACACTGCAGAAGGTAAAGGGTATACCGGTAGCGCTCGAGGGCGATCGGGCAGTGGCGGAGGCCATGCGCCAGATGAATCCCGATGTGGTGGCGGCTTACCCGATTACGCCCCAGACAGAGATCGTGATGCGCTTCAGTGATTTTGTGGCCAGCGGCGAGGTGGAAACCGAGTTTATTCCTGTCGAGAGCGAGCATGCATCGATGAGCGCATGTATTGGAGCCAGTGCAGCCGGTGGGCGTGTCCAAACAGCAAGCTCGGGTGCTGGGATAGCCCTTATGTGGGAGGTACTGTGGGTAGCTTCAGGATCACGCCTTCCCATTGTAATGCATGTGGTTAACCGCTCTTTGTCGGCTCCCCTGAACATACATTGCGACCATTCCGACTCGATAGGTATGCGTGATGCCGGATGGGTCCAGCTTTACGATGAAGACGTACAGGAAGCGTATGATAACGCGATTCAGGTGGTACGAATTGCCGAGCACCCCGATGTTCTCCTGCCCACGATTCATGCGCTCGATGGGTTTATCCTGGGACACAGCGTGGAGAGATTGGAGAAGTTACCGGACGAGGCAGTAAGAGAATTTATCGGTACGTACACACCGGCCTATCCTCTTCTGGATGTGGAGCATCCCCTCTCCTATGGCCCCATGGATCTCCAGGATTATTTCTTCGAGCACAAGCGCCAGCAGGCAGAGGCGATGGTGCACGCGCTCGACGTTGTAGCGCAGGTCGCACAGGAGTACGGTGATCTTTCCGGGCGTTATCACCCTTTGATTGAGGGATACCGTCTGGATGACGCCGATTTCGTTACCGTCATGCTTGGCTCTACCGTAGGAACTGCCAAGTGCGCAGTTGATCTGATGCGGGAACAGGGGGTCAAGGCAGGCCTGCTTAAGATCCGCTGTTTCAGGCCATTCCCTGCGGCAGCGGTGGCCGAGTCACTGGCAGACAGAAAGGCGATAGCAGTGCTCGACCGTTCCCTATCTTTCGGTGCTCAGATCAACCCCCTTTGCCTTGAGGTTATCGGTGCCCTCTATAGCCATGGCTTCGCCCCAAAATTGATTAATTATGTCTATGGGCTGGGCGGACGGGATACAGTGCCCGCACAGATCTGCGAGATATATCAGGAACTTGTCAGGATCGATAGGGAAGGGGTCACGGGACCAGTATTGCGATACCTTGCAGTGCGGGATTAGGAGTTTGCAATGGTGCTTAACTTAGAGCCTATTTCTGTCGAGCGAGACCTACTGGCCCCTGGCCATCGGCTGTGCGCCGGTTGTGCGGAGACCATCGTCGTTCGCCAGATACTGCATGCCGTGGGGGAGCCGGTAATCGTTGCCTCCTCCACCGGATGTCTGGAGGTGGCCACATCTCCCTACCCGTACACATCGTGGCGCGTTCCCTGGATACATAGTGCCTTCGAGAATGCCGCTTCTACTATCTCCGGTGTGGAGACCATGTACCGTGCCCTGGTGAAACGGGGTAAGATCGAGGATAAAGGCCTCAAGTTTGTTGTCTTCGCCGGGGACGGTGCCACCTACGACATCGGCCTTCAGTTCATCAGTGGCGCCATGGAGCGGGGACACAGGTTTCTGTATGTTTGTCTCAACAACGAGGCCTATATGAACACCGGCATCCAGCGCTCCAGTGCCACCCCCTTTGGTGCGTGGACTACAACGTCCCCTGTAGGCAAGGAGACCCCCGGTAAGACTCAGCACCGCAAGGACATCACGGCGATATTCGCTGCCCACAATATCCCCTTTGTGGCTCAAGCGGCACCCCATGCATGGCGCGACCTGATGTCCAAAGCCAAGAGGGCAATTGCCGCCGATGGACCCTCTTTCATAAACGTTATCGTTCCCTGCCAGAGGGGCTGGCGCTATGCGCCTGGCGATACCATTGAGGTTTCCCGGCTTGCCGTTGACACCTGCGTCTGGTCGCTATACGAGGTAGTTGATGGCGAGTGGCGACTGAATTATTATCCTAACCCCAAGAAACCAGTGACCGACTGGCTCAAGTCGCAGGGCAGGTTCCAGCACTTGCTCAAGACAGAGAACAAGCACGTGGTCGACATCCTGCAGGCAGAGGTTGACAAGCAGTGGACCAAGCTGCTGGAGCGGTGTAAGGTTTCCTAAGAGTCTTCCCGATCTGCTCTAGATCAAGAGCGGAACAGTCTATCCTCTTCACACTGCTCTCTTTTTATTGTTATTACAAGGCACGAAGTACTTTTGATATTTCCAAAAAACCTGCCCTGGAGACATGAGCCCTTAACTTCCTGTCCCCTCATGCATCCTGTGTAACGAGTATCGGCCCTTTTCTGTTCTTAAGTAGCTCTTCAATAAGTTTGTTTTGACTATCTACGTTGCTTTGGTGGCCGCATTGTATGCAGTCCTCATACCAACCAAATTGATCATGGTTGATCAGAATATCACCTCCGCACCGAAGGCATCCTTTCAGCCTGTACATCTCAAAATCACCTCTTCTCTTAGCGACTATAAACCAGGTGATTACAGTCCATCTCGCTGTAATCTTCCGAAATCCTATCGTCTAAATCGTTAAACCAACTCGACAATGCCGGCTTTCGCATAACCGCTTACCGCTAATCCGGCTATAGGCACTACTGGGAGCTGAATAGAAGTCAGTCACGTGAACACAGTACGACATTTTATTCATAATTATGTTCTTCACTCCACTCGATTTATCCTCTCTGGTATTTCTGGTGGAATTAGAAAAATCTCATGCCCAAAAAGGCCCTTTGATATTTGTATCTTCGAAATAATCATTATCCAATTGTCTCTCAGCAACACCAGATTCCATTGCAGCTCTAGCTACACTATGGGTCACTTCTAGGTGCACTTTGGGGTCCAAGGGGCTGGGTACAAGCTCGCCTGGGGCTGCTGTACCTGCGATAGCTAGGGCTGCCGCCCTGTACATCTCGTAGTTGATCTTAACAGCTTTCGCATCGAGTGTACCCCTCCAAATTCCAGGATAACCAAGAATGTTATTTACTGTAGTGCCATCAGCGGCAAAAGCAGCTCCAGAAATCTTAGCCAATTCCGGTGTAATTTCCGGATACGGGTTGGAGAGTGCGAATATAATCTGCCCTTGTTTTACCAGTTCTGGCTTTATTAGTCCGCCAACACCAGTAGTCGCGATGACGATATCAGCAGACTGCATTATCTCGTTAAGCGTAGAGGGGATACCTCCCCGCTCTTCATGTCGTTTTACACTTGCATCTGTTCTCGATGTACCCAATGTAGGATTGCCTGTATACCCTAAGAGAAACGTGCCAATCGAGATACCCGCAGCACCTAGGCCGATGATTCCAATCCTCGCTTTCTCAAGCACAGTGTTGCTAAGCTTACATGCATTGATTAACGCTGCTAACGTTACAACAGCAGTACCCTGTTGGTCATCATGCATGACAGGATTATTTAGCTCTTTCTCAAGCCTCTCCTCAACAATAAAACACCGAGGCGACGCGATATCTTCTAATTGAACACCACCAAACGTAGGAGCAATATGCTTTACAGTTTCTACAATCTCATTGGGATCTGTGGTGTTCAGCAGGATGGGTATTCCACTGATCCCTACAAGCTGTTGTAGCAGTGCAGCTTTACCCTCCATAACTGGCATTCCTGCCATGGGACCGATGTTTCCCAGCCCAAGTATTGCAGTCCCATCAGTGACAATAGCTACCGAATAACCAATATTAGTGTAGTCATCCTTCAAACGTGGCCGCTCCATTATTTGTTTGCAGACCTCAGCCACACCCGGAGTATACACCCTACGAAGGTCATCTAATGTGTTGATAGGAACCGTATTTATCATCTTGATCTTTCCGTTTTTATGTAATTCGAGTACATCATCCCTGATTTGGAGAACCGAGACATCTTCTAACTTTGATATCTCCCTTACCACCTGTGCAAGATGCTCTACATTCTCGATGATGACCTCAATGTCCCTGATCGTGTAATGATGCCCTAAATGCACCGTTGATATATTGCCGATATCTGCACCGGCTTGACCAATTGACGTGGTCAACTTGCCCAGCACTCCAGGGATACTGGCGTTTTTACAACGCAAAGTTCGCACAATTTTATACGTCGCCTTCATAATTATTGCTCCTTTAGACTTATTATTTACATAGAGTGGTTAATAAATAGCCCTTGATTGATTGGCCTAATAATCAAAAACCTGTCATTATACGCGAGTTATATGCTAAGGGGTATCTTTGTAATTGTTTATTAGTAACCCAAAAACTTGTCGACTAGTAATCCCTGTACTATTCCTATTGGCACCTATACGCAACTCCCTTACTCGATAACTACCTGTATATCTTTATTCCGAAGCAATAAAATTGCTTCACGGAGTACAAAGGTTGCAATTTTTCAATATATATGCTATATAGAACATGATATTAATATCATAGCATACTTAGCATACTTTACTATACATGCATTATTTATCATGTATATGATAATACAATAATTAGATTTGTC
>JAVLBD010000060.1:0-8402 GCA_031581405.1 Dehalococcoidia bacterium | reverse complement strand
CGGTTGAAACTGCGGTTTTATTAATTTCAACTCGACTATTTATCAGTATTTCGAGGCACCGATCTCTTCCATCTTGCCTGTAACCATAAACACTACACGCTCACAGATATTGGTTACCCTATCGGCACTTCGCTCCAGGTTATGAGCGACCCACATAAGGCGCGTAGCCCTAGTCACTGTCTTCGGATCTTTTGTCATGAAAGATTGAAGGTCGTTGAAAACCTGTTTATGTAGGCTATCTACCTTGTCATCCTCGGCAACGATTCGCCTGGCTAATTCGTCATCATGATTGATGAAGGCATCCAAACTCATACGCAACATTTCGATTGTCTTTTCGGCCATGCGAGGTATATCTATCAGTGGCTTTAGTGGGGGTTCATCTCCAAGGATTAGAGTAATATTGGCTATCCCTTCTGCGTAATCACCTATCCGCTCCAGATCGGTAATGACATTCAGCACTCCGATAATGGTGCGCAGATCCCTAGCCATCGGCTGTTGGGTAGCAATTAACTGTATACACTTCTCCTCAATCTCAAACCTCTTGGCGTTTATCTTGAGATCGTCTTCGATTACCTGCTGAGCCAATTCACGGTCTCTTTTCTTGAGCGCGTCAACGGAACGCTTAATTGCTTTCTCGACCATGCTTCCCATAATCAGGACGTCATCTTGAATTTCCTTTAATCCCTTTGTAAAAGTTGTCCTTATCTCCATCGTAAGCCCTCCACTTAATTCTATCCAAATCGGCCAGTAATATAATCCTCCGTACGCTTTTCCTTTGGCCTGGTGAAGAGTTGTGCTGTGTGGCCGTATTCTACCAACACCCCCGCCCTGTCCTCTTCCATCATGAGGAAAGCGGCCATATCGGAAGCACGTGCAGCCTGTTGCATATTATGTGTGACGATGATGATGGTATAATTTTCAGATAGAGTTCTCATCAAATCCTCTATTTTTAGGGTTGCTACCGGATCAAGAGCGCTGCAGGGTTCATCCATCAAGATAACTTCAGGTTCCACCGCCAGAACCCGGGCAATGCACAGCCTCTGTTGTTGACCGCCGGAAAGGGCCAAGGCAGATTGATTAAGTTTGTCCTTTACCTCGTCCCATAGTGCTGCCTGGCGAAGACTTTGTTCAACAATATCCCCAAGCCGGCCCCGATTCTTAATACCGTGTCGCTTCGGACCGAAAGCCACATTATCGATGATAGACATTGGAAATGGATTGGGCTTCTGAAATACCATTCCTATCTTCTTTCTAAGCTCCACAACATCTATAGACCGCTCATATATATTTATACCATCTACCTCAACACGGCCTTCTATTCTGGCCACCCGTATAAGATCATTCATTCGGTTAAAAATGCGGAGCAAGGATGACTTGCCACAACCTGATGGGCCTATTATCGCCGTGATGGCGTGCTCGCGGATATCCAGTGTAATATTCCTCAGCGCCTGGAAGTGCCCGTAATAGAGGTCAACCCCTTCGATTCTGATCTTCACTTCAGTGCTCTGTAAGGCGTCAAGCGCTGATACTTTATTCTGAGTATTCATTATGTAGATCTCCGCCTGCGGGCTCGTAGCCTGATGACAGTGGCCACTATGTTGAATGACAGAACAACAACCATTAAGACTAGGGCAACCCCCCACATAGTAGCTTCTGGCACGCCTGGGACATGAGCTGCTACAGTATAGAGATGATAAGGCAACGCCATAAACTGGTCGAAAGGTGATTGTGGCAGCCCGGGCAACAGGAAGGCAGCCCCCACTACTAATATTGGCGCTGTCTCCCCTGCAGCGCGGCTCATTGCTAGTACTGCGCCGGTGATTATGCCGGGCCTTGCCTGAGGTAAAACGACATGCCTCACTGTCTGCAATTTGGTTGCTCCAATTGCCAGACTAGCTTCCCGATAATCTCGGGGTACTGCCAGAATCGCCTCTCTGGACGTAGTAATAGTCATCGCCAATGCCTGGCAGGCCAAGGTAAGGCTAGCCGCAAGAAGTGACATTCCGAAGTTCATGGCTAAAACGAATACGCCCAGCCCAAAAAGCCCGTAGATGATGCTCGGAACACCGGCCAAATTCATAATAGCCATGTTAATAAGCCGCGTGAGCCAGTTATCGCGAGCATATTCGGTGAGGTAGATTCCAGCAAGCACTCCTATCGGCAATGCAATAATAATAGTGCCAAGCATTAAATATAAGGTGCCAATGATAGCTGGCAATATACCACCAGCCCTACCTGCGTCAGAAGGTGGCTGCGTCAAGAACTCCCAGCTGATTGCTCCAGAACCGTTAACGATGATTTGGATAATAATGAAGAGGACCGGAATAATCACGAGGATAGTAGCCAGAATAAGTATCCCCAGAGCGATACGTTGCGATAGCTTTCGTGATACGCGTATTTTTCTTCTCATAATTACCTTGCGAACTTTCGCTTCTGCCGCTCAAGAACTCTATCGGCAATGACATTAACTGTAAAAGTCATAATGAATAGGGTAAGACCAATAGCAAATAGTGCCTGATACTGTAATCCCCCTTGAACAGCGTTGCCGATACCGGATGCAATAGCAGCTGTCATTGGCATCATGGGTTCTGTGGGTGAGACCGGCACGGCCAGAGCACCACCCGCAACCATGAGAACCGTCATTGTTTCACCTATGGCACGACCAACGCCGAGCATAATAGCGGCGGTAATTCCGGATAGTGCGGACGGAATACACACATGTTTTATGGTTTCCCATTTAGTTGCACCCAATGCATAGGATGCTTCCCTGTATTCATTGGGGACGGCACGGAGTGCATCCTCGGATACACTGACAATAATAGGCAGGCTCATCAGGGATAGCATAATGCCTGCGGTAAGGCCAGTTAGTCCAGTAGGGAGATTGAACATACTCTGAATCAGTGGTGACAGCAGCATAAGCCCGATGAACCCCATAACTATCGAAGGTACGCCAGCCAGCAATTCTATAATAGGTTTTACAGTTTCTCTTATTTTTGGCGGCGCTACTTCGGAAAGGTATGCAGCACAGGCGACACCGACCGGTACCGCTATGGCGGTAGATACCAGCGTAACCCAAAAGGTAGCCACATAGAAGGGAGCTATACCAAAGGTGGGTGGCTCGGAAACCGGATACCATTTAGTGCCGAAAAAAAACTCCCATGGAGGCGTATGTAGAAAAACGGGCACACCCTCTTTGAAAAGCAGGATCACTATCCCCAGCAAAACGACAATCGCAAGGAAACCTGCTAGAAGAATCCAACCCTCTATGAACTTTTCTCGCACACGCCACCGCCGCCTGAGGTTTTTACCTAAAACCTGAGCGGCGGTGGGGGAGGTACTATGTTCCATTTTAGCGATTCTCTCTCTGTACTAACCGTTTATTACGATAGGTTAATCTTTTCCACAAGTATGGTCACGGCAAAGGAACGTAGCCGACCTCAGTTACCTTCTCCTGGCCTTCAGCCGACAGACAGTAGTCAATGTAGTCCTTAAGTACACCGGTTGGTACACCATCGGTGTAATACAGCAATGGTCGAGCAATAGGATAGGTTCCGTCAAGGGCGGTCTCCACGCTGGGGAGAACAGCGGTGTCCTCATCTGTCCTCTTTATACCCAGCGGCTTAACATCATCGGTCACATAGCCCAGGCCAGGGTAGAAGATAGCATTGACATTCTTGGCTACCTCATTGACCCCTTCTTTGGTGGAGGGCAGGAACAGGACTTGATTGCCATACTCCAGGCTTGTATCCTCGGTCGGTAAGCCATCCATTTGCACAACTTCCTCTTTGAAAAAGACGTGGGTGCCGGAGTTTGTATCACGGGCAATGGCAACTATAGGAGCATCGTCTCCGCCTACCTCTCGCCAGTTAGTTAACCTATTGGTATAGATAGCAGATAGCTGCTCTATGGTGAGCTCGGACACTGGATTATCCGGGTGCACTACAACCGAAAGCGCATCGGTTGCTACCTGGATCTCATAGGGATTCACTCCTTTGTCATGTGCCTGATCAATCTCCGAGTCCTTTATCTTGCGTGAAGCCTGACAGATATCTGTTGTACCGGCAATAAGCGCAGCAATACCGACACCTGATCCAGGGCCGCTTATAGCGATACTCACATCGGGATTCGCATCCATGTAATCTTCAGCCCATACCGATGACAATGGTGTTACCGTGTTTGAGCCTGTGATATTGATTGACGTACCACCCGCACAGCCAGCCAGGACTATAGCCATCATCAGCAGGGCTATTACAGGTAGCAGTACTAATGATTTCTTCATTCTAGTTCCCATATTTCTCTCCTTTCTCATGTCACATCTGAACAATCTGTTTTAGTATAATCACTCCATTCTAACCTCCCTTTTTACTATAACTCCTCAATGAGTGCTTTCACTTTCGCTTCGATCTCATCTCTAATCTCTCTTACCTTCTGTATGGGTTTTCCCTCTGGATCCTCCAGCCCCCAATCGTCCGTGGGAACAAAGGTGGCGGGGCAGACATCCTCCACACCACAGCCCATCGTTACCACCTTATCAACATCATCAATCATTTCGGGAGTCAACATTTTAGGTTGCTGTTTGGAAATATCTAACCCTACCTCTTTCATGACTACCACGACATTTTTATCCTTGTGGCAAGCTGGACGGGTTCCGGCAGAATATGCTAGGGCTTCACCTTCTGCATAATGATTAAGAAAGGCCTCAGCCATCTGGCTGCGGCCGGAGTTGTGTACACATACGAATAATACCTTCTTCAAAGGCACCCCGTGTTACCTTTCAATATCAACCAGATTACCATTAACTCAATAATAGCAGAGGAATATTAAAGTCCGTTTAAGGTTTTGTTAAGAAATGGTTAAAGATTTGGAGGAGTTTTCGATTACTGCTGAGGAAGTAAGGGAAGGGTGAAATAGAAGGTGGCACCTTTTCCTTCAACACTCTCGGCCCAAACACTGCCGCCGTGGGCTTCAATAATGTGCTTCACTATTGCCAGACCGAGACCGGTACCAGCGCCACTCGTTCGTGCCTTATCTGACTTATAGAAACGCTCAAAGATGCGTGGTAAGTCGTCATCAGGGATACCTATACCCGAATCAGCGACGGATATCCTGATATTATCGCCGTCTGCTATCGCGGATACATCGATCATGCCACTTGATGGTGTGAACTTTATGGCATTGTGGATTAAGTTGACTAAGACCTGCTGTACTCGATCCCGATCAGCAAAAACCTTTGGTAAACTTGCAGAGATGCTAATATTAAGGTTGAGTCCCGCTCTATCGGCCTGAGCCTTCAAACTCTCCGCAACCTTATTAACTATTGCCCCTATATCGACAGGCTGTTTGTTCAACGTCGTTTCGCCGCTTTCGATGCGAGATAAATCTCCCAATTCCTGTACCATCTGGCTCAACCTATCTATCTCACCATTCATCTTTTTAAGGAAATCGTGAGCAACTGAGCGGTCATCGATTGCACCCTCCTGAAGGGTATCAGCGAGGGCTTTTAAGGAGGCTATAGGAGTCCGTAGTTCATGAGAGATATTGGCAACGAAATCTTGTCGCACGGTCTCCAGTCGTCTCAGTTCAGTAAAATCCTGTAGTAAGATAACGCATCCAGGCTCATCCACCAGTGGCGTTGCAATCACCCTGAGGATATACTTTGATGGACCAGTCTCCACCACTCCTGTATGCTGTTCCCCTGTTCTCAAACAACGCTGGACTATATGGTTCAACTCATAGTCGCGTACTATCTCAACGAAGACACGTTCAATTTTTTCATCCTCTGACAGTTGAAGCAGTCTCCTTGCCGCAGCATTTATCAGGGTTACTCTACTATCACCATCGACAACGAAAATACCATCGCTCATATGAGCGAGAATGGCTGCCACCTTGTCCCGTTCTGAGGTAATAACAGCCATCATTTCCTTTAATTTGATTGTCATGTGATTGAAGGATGTAGCGAGCTCGCCAACCTCATCCCGAGAGTTGATCTGAATCTCCTGGTCAAGCTCTCCCTCAGCTATCCTTTTAGACATCTGGGTTAGCATTTTAATCGGCTTGGCGGTTATTCTGGATATCTGGAATGCTAGTAGGATAGCGATAACAACTGCGATGAGAGCTCCCCATAGTATCGTCTTATTGATATGACTAACCGACTCAGTTATATCGGTAAGGGGTAGCGATACCCTTGAGATACCCACTATACCGCCATCTGCTGATATCGCCACAGCAACGTATAACATATCAAAACTGAGGGTTTCACTATAGCGGATACTGCTCCCCACCTCACCGAACATGGCCTCAATGACCTCTGGCCTATCGGAATGATTCTCCATAACCGCTGGATCTTCCTCCGAATCACCGAGAACCTCCCCATAGGTATCGATAATAGTAATCCGGGCATCTATTTGCTCACCCACCCTTTTAGCTAAATCATCAACACTCGCAGTTTGATCATTAGCAAAATAGTATGAACTGCTGTCGGCTACAAGTATTGCCTGGTTAGCGAGCTGCTGAGTTAAATTGTCCAGATAGCTGTCTCTATAGAAATGCGATAGATAGGCACTCAGACCTGCTATGCACACAATGATAAGCACTACAACAGGTATCGTGATTCGCCATCTGATACTATGAAACACGTCTACCCCTCAAATTTATAGCCGACTCCACGTATTGTTAGAAGGCGGAGAGGATGTGCCGGATCTGCTTCAAGCTTCTGCCGCAGCCATCTCATATGGACATCTACCGTTCGGGTATCGCCGGCGTAATCGTAACCCCAGACCCTGTCCAGAAGATGGTCACGGCTAAATACCCGTCCCCTGTTTTTCACGAGGTAACTAAGTAGATCGAACTCCTTAGGTGTTAACTCGATGATACTGCCTCCACAGGATACAACATGGCGGCCAGGATCGATTTCGAGGTCATCTATTCTGATTGGTACCTCTCGGTCGTCATTCGCCTGTTGTTGTATAAGCTCCGAACGGCGTAACATGGCCCGCACGCGAGCGATGAATTCCCTCATGCTGAAGGGCTTGGTCATATAATCGTCGGCGCCTATCTCCAGTCCAACGACCTTGTCAATTTCCTCAGTCTTAGCCGTGAGCATCAGAATAGGAACTGTCATCTCCTGACGAAGGATGCGGCAAACTTCAAGTCCATTGAGTTGTGGAAGCATAATATCGAGGACAATAAGCTGGGGTTTCTCACCTCGGGCAATTTCCAGAGCCTGAATACCATCAGTGGCAGTAACCACATGAAAGCCTTCCTTAGTTAGATTGTATTTCAGCACATCTAACAAGGTTCGATCGTCTTCAACAATGAGGATCTTACTACCAGCCATGGCTATTACCCAGTGATAATATAACATAAAGTAATAGAAGTATTAAAAAGGAGAAGGGTAGTTTGCAATCGCTAACGGTTAAAATCTCTTATGGTGACACCCTGATCAGAAGTTATGGTTTCAGGGTCACCCTGTGGATCCATCAATATAGAGTGACTGACTAACAACATGACAGTTGTGGTTCAGCTAAGCTGATATAGCTGTGTGACGAACCATTTTATTAGGTATTGGATGACAGCGGGAGCAAAGCCACGTATTCCAATCTGTCAGCCAATAGTCACCACAACCGCAACTGCATGGCATGGAAGGACGAACAGGTGAGTCATCGGAAGTAGGAGTACCTATTTCACTATCGGTTAAGGGTGTTACCATGTTAACCTCCCCGTTTCTGAAGCTAAGATCGTTAGCAGGCCTATTGTTAACTGGTGTTAACCCGTTAACGACTAACAGGGGTAATCCATCAGCTGCTGGCATAGGCTCGCCAGGAGCATAATCAGCTGGAAAGTATTTGCGCTGTTCCCGGTTCACAAGCCAACCCTGTTTAATCGCCTTCTTGGCCCTTCTGGATATGGTCATGACAGGCAGCTCCAGGCTTCGGGCTAGTTTTGAGTTTGTAATCCGCTCATCCTGGGCACGGCTGGCATCCAGAGTGGTAACTGCTTCTACCAGCACCCTGACAGTGTTGACTGCCCCAGAACTGCTGTCGATATACATTTCATTTACCAGTTCCCGCACCGTTTCGTAATCCGCAAGGTCAGCTACTATACGCCCTTCGCTATCAAAGTGCCGTCTATGGTGACGCAGTAACGCTACAACCTTAATGAGGGAGAGTAACCGGGCAAAATCCCGTAGAATCCGCGGTGCTGACGCCGTCTGAGCCATAGCTGCTGCAAGCTCCCTTGCATAGGGCACTAGTACCTTTATAGGTGCCTTCAATTGCAGGTACAACTGATATGCTATCAAGCCGCTATCTGGTGACCCCGCCCGTTTAGTCTCCAGCGCTGCCTGAGTTTCAAGAGCAGCGCTGATTTGTTCTTTTGAGTCCGGTATATCCAGCGTAAAGAGC
>JAVLBD010000005.1:0-23995 GCA_031581405.1 Dehalococcoidia bacterium | reverse complement strand
GGCTGATATGGACCCCAGCAATGGGGTCGGTATTCTCCTGGGCACCGCCGCCCTCAGGCCGCTCCTCCAGAACGCATACGCTCAACCCACTCTTGGCGAGATATGCCGCTGTGGTAGTGCCGTTGTGGCCGGCACCGATAATAATAATGTCGTACCTTTCTGTATCGCCCATTATTTTGCCTCCTTCTAGCGGAAATAAGCTGTTTTATTATGGGATCTAAGAAATCCATTGACTCATTAACTAAGTTAACAACTCAAAGTCCTCCAGCTATTCAGACAGCATCCGTACATTGAACATTTGATTCGAGCTATTTGAATAGTGCAACGTTTATAGGTGAACACATCGTAGACTATGGTAGTACAGTTGTCAATGACGTGACTAATTAGAGGGTGAGAATAAATAGTGACACCATGACAGAAAGAAATGGGTCACCATTTTTTAACTACGGAGAATTCAGAAGGTGGTATCCGACCTCTACCCTTGGGTTATATTAGTCCTGGCAGCTCTAGGTCTGTTTTCTATACACTCAAATACAACCCTATATCATAGGACGACGTAGTATTAGAAATGAATTCTGCGCTACATAAACCAACTCACGCCGTTGATTAAACAATTCATTCTGAACGGTAACCACGCCACAATCGGGTCGGCTATTAGATGGTCTGGCTTCCAAGATTTCTACCTTGCAGGAAATTTCGTCACCCACCTTCACAGGCGTATGCATACGAACCCTATCCTATCCGAGTCCAGCCACAGCCGCCACAGATTGGTCAAGTTGATGCGAAAACCAGCATACTATAGCAAACAAATGTATTGAGCATGCGATTAGGCCACCAAAGACCGAATTTATTGCAGCCTCGCGGTCTATATGAAATGGTTGGGGGTCCCAACGTTGTCCTATCTCAATAATTTCATCCTCTGTTATTATGTACCGCCCTCTGGGTACATATGACATCCCAACCTCAAAGTCTTCAAGATAATACATCTATTTTCTCCTTAGTCAACTTTCCTTCAATTATGCAGTATTCTTGTAACGTGCGACCACACCGAATATATTTATTTTACCAATAATCGCGGTATAAAGGGCTATCCGGCAATGGTTGGGCGCTTTTTTCATAGACTATAGTGACATATGTTGACAAGGAAGTGCTAAGGCATTACTCTATTCACACCTCTGAATATCACCAGATATTTTAAGAAAGTGTTAAACACGCTATTCTAGGAGAAAGGTGAGACCTATGGCTAAGTTAGATCCTGATGTTCTGGGTGAAATAGTCAAGGAGTGTATCGGCCTTCCCCACAATGAGATACTGGTCGCAGTCACAGAAGCAGTGGAAAAAAGATATCCCAAGCTACACATCCTCAAGGAACGGAAATGGCACTGGAGTAATGCCGGCGGTGCTATGCTGCAGATATCTTTCATTTACGGATCACTTACAGAGTATTTACTGTTTGCTCAGACAGCGATTGGCACAGAGGGACATACCGGTATATATCTATCCAGGCTTTGGGATTGGGTTCTAGAAGGGGAGATGTGGCATTATGGTCTGGGAGACAGTGAGCGTACCGTCTACAAGGTAGGAGACATGGGTTTTCTAGACAAGGGAGGTGGGGGAGAGGGTTTTTGTGTCAAGGATAATATGACGGTACTAGAGTATGCTCGTGGAAACATCCCCTTGATGATGCCTTTTGGCTTATGGGACAGCATATTTAGTACGCTTGATTTCAAGAGTGTGTTTGGCCAGAGTTGGGAGTATACCAAACTGTGTACCAGGGAACTACTGAGGGGAAGGGTGTGATACAGTGGTTATCAATAATGAAAAAATAAACGGAGGGAAGTCTATGACATATCGAGTTATTCAGTGGGCAACAGGCAATGTTGGAGCTTGCTCATTGCGAGCAATTATCAATCATCCACAACTGGAGCTCGTTGGTGTATGGGTGTACCATGATGCTAAAGCAGGACTGGATGCTGGTAAGCTTTGTGGTATTGAAGCTGTCGGTATAAAGGCAACACAGGATGCAGAAGCACTTATGGCAATGGAGGCTGACTGCGTCTGCTATACGTCCATCACCGGTATCAATCCATTGGAGCCAATCGACGAGGTCTGTCGAATCCTGCGCTCGGGTAAGAACGTTGTGACATGTTCCCTTATTAGTCTTGTTTCGCCAGGGGCACTCGGTCCTGATATTCAGCAAAAGCTGGATGATGCCTGCAAAGATGGTGGAACATCACTCTTGGTATCTGGTATTGATCCGGGTTTCGCCAATGATGTATTGCCTCTGGCACTTAGTGGGTTGTCGGAATACTGGGAGAGTATTCGCATTCAGGAGATCGTAAATTATGCTACATATAATCAGCCAGAAATCCTCTTTGAGACCATGGGTTTTGGTAAGCCACTGGATGCCCAGCCACTAATTCTATTTCCCGGTGCACTTACTTTCGCCTGGGGAGGTCCTATTAAGCTTATGGCTGAGGCACTGGGGATTGAGCTCGAAGAGATTCGAGAAGTCCACAACCGGATGCCGGCGCTGACCGATCTGGAAACCCCTGCCGGAATCATCAAAGAAGGTACCTGCGCAGCGTTACGATTTGAGGTACAGGGAATTGTCAAAGGCCGACCTGTCCTAATAGTGGAACATGTGACTAGGATGCATGACGATGTGGCGCCAGAGTGGCCACACGGCAGAGGTCACACAGTAATCATAGAAGGGCGGCCACGCATTGTCTGTTCCGTGCAACCAGAGGATGAGCATGGCGATCATGCAGTGGGAGGTGTCATCTTAACAGCGACGCGTATAGTAAACGCTATTCCAACAGTCTGCGCTGCGCCAGCGGGTTTCATGTCGGCGCTTGACCTGCCTCTCATCACCGGCAGAGGGCTTCTTGCCTAATTGTGCATCGGGATATTCTCTGAAGGCTCTTAATATAAACATAAATATAGACAAAAGGAGGTCATAACGATGACATATCGAGTCATACAATGGGCAACCGGGGGAGTCGGTAAAGCGGCGATAGAGGGTGTACAAAGCCATCCCGAACTACAGCTGGTGGGATGCTGGGTACATTCGCCTGAAAAGGTAGGAAAAGATGCCGGTGTTATAGCGGGCATTGGTGAGATCGGTGTAACTGCCACGGACAATATCGATGACATACTGGCGCTTGATGCCGACTGTGTCCTCTATACACCTCTATTGCCGAATGAAGATGAACTGGTGCGTTTATTGGAATCCGGAAAGAGCGTCGTTACCACGTGCGGTTATATCTACCCGTTCAAGTCGGGCAACATTGATCGCCTGCATGAGGCTTGTACCAAAGGCAAATCGGTACTGCATGGGACCGGTATTCACCCTGGAGGTGTAACCGAACTATTCCCTCTGCAACTGTCTGCCTTTTCCCGCGCTATTACCCATGTGCGTTCAGAAGAGTTTTCCGATATTCGGACATACAATGCTCCCGATGTCGTCAGGGATATTATGTTATTTGGCAAAAAGCCAGAAGAGGCGTTGGCTAGCTGGATGGTAGGCTTTCTATCCAACGGTTTCGGTCAGTCAATACGTATGATAGCCGATGAGCTTGGTTTCAACCTTGATAGTGAAATCAATACCATCAATGAAGTCGCAGTAGCCACTTCACCCCTCGATACGCCCATCGGCGTCATCGAGCCGGGACTGGTAGCTGCTCAGCGCTTCACCTTCCAGGGATGTGTCAATGGGAAACCGGTCATCGAGGCCATTGTCAACTGGCTTATGGGCGAAGGTCCTTTCGATAAGCCTTGGGGCTTTGGACCGGAAGGTGTGCGCTTTGAAATCGAAGTGAAAGGCGATCCACCTTTAAAGGCTGTCTATCATGGTTTCCATCCTGCAACGGTTGAATCGGGACTGCTCCGCAATGAGGGTATTGTGACACCGGCAATGCATAGCGTAAATTCCGTCCCCTATGTTTGCCAATCTCAGCCAGGGATACGGACTTATCTGGACTTGCCTATGATCTGCGGTCGAGCTGCTTCCGACTAATATGTAGCCATCAGGTAAATGCTTTACTCTTTCCATAAATAGATTTTTCTATCACGTCAGGAGGTGAATGGTTGAATTCAGTCGAGAAGAATTTAAAGCAGCCTTTAACAAGCGTATCGCCCTACAGGAAAAGGAGGATTTAAAAATGTCTGACTATGATGCAATCGTGGTAGGTGCAGGACACAACGGACTGACGGCAGCAACCGTTCTCGCCAAGAATGGGCTCTCCGTACTTTGCGTGGAGAAGAACAACTGGATCGGAGGCATGGCAGCGACCAGAGAGCTGTTCGATGGGTTCAAGCACAACGTTGGTGCATGGGCCCTTCTCATCTTCCGTGCTGAGATGATACAGCGCCTGGAACTAGATAAGTACGGCCTGGAGCTAGTCAGGCCCCGCAGTTCTTACTGTTCTTTCGGCGAACCAGGTGACGTCCCCTTGGTCGCCTATACGGATACAAACGAGATGATGGAGCATCTGGCAAACGACCATGGTCTGGATGCGTTAGAAGGCATGGGCAACATATACAACTATCTAATGAAGTATAAGGAACTATCAGATAAGGATATCTTCAAAGCACCCAGCTCCATCGATAAGCTTATCGCTGAGGCGCCTGATAAAGAGAGCAGGGAGATCCTTCTTCAGACTGTCTACGGTAGTGTGATGGATGTGTGCCGCAAGTTTTTCCCAGATCCGGAGAAGCACCGCTGCATTCTCGGTTCACTGTGTGCAGCATCAATCGATGGTACAAACACCGGTCCGTTCACACCCGGCAGTGCGCTTTCCATGGCATATCACTATACGCTGGGCGATGCGTTCGACTTCAGAACTCCGAAGGGGGGTATAGGAGCTCTCTCACAATCCATTCTAAATGCACTTGAGGACCACGGCGGAAAGGTCCAGCTCGGAGCACCTGTCAAGCGATTCCTCATAAAAAACGGAAAGACCACCGGTGTCGAACTCAAGAGCGGTGAGAAGATCACCGCTGAGGTGGTGCTGTCAAACCTTGATGCCCGTACAACGTTCCTCGGCCTTGCCGGCGAAGAACATCTTCCTTCAGACTTCGTGAATCTGGTAAGGGATATCAATTATAAGAACGGCTATGTTCAGATCCACATGACCCTTAGAGAGCTACCCGAGTTCACCGGTCACCTCGCCTTTGCTAATGAGAGCGACATTCGCTGGATCATGGCCTATATCCCCTCTCCGGAGTATCTATCACGCTGCTGGGAGCAGTACCGCAATGGCCAGGTCCCTGACGATCCTGTCAGCTACTGCGCCTTCCCCAGCGTTAGGGATCCCAGCCTGGCGCCTTCTGGCTATCACACCTGCACCATTTTCGCTCACTACTTTCCCTATAACGTACCGAAGGGCAAAATCAAGGAACTCGGCAATGTGATGGCTGAGCGGATGATAGACAAGATTGCGCGGTTTGCTCCAAACTTCCGCGGCGCGATCATGGACAAGGTGGTCCTCACACAGCAGTACTTCGAAAGCACGTTCAATGCTACGGCGGGGGATTTCTGTGCCGGGCTCATCCAACCCAGCCAGATGTGGGATCGGCGGCCTGTTCCGGGCTATTCGGACTACACCACACCAATTCAGAACCTGTTCATGTGCGGTTCTGCCTGCCATCCAGGCCCTGGCATAACCTGCATACCTGGCTACAACGGCGCCGAAGCAGCACTTAAGAAATCTGGCAAGTAAGAAATAAGCGGCCAGAAGGATAGCTCTAGCCAAGAGAAGAACGTAATATGACAGAGCACTCCACCCTAAGCTCTATTGACTTAAAGCAAGCACTATCCTAAACTCTACGAGCGCAAAGGACCTACATTAATGTCTTGTTTACCTCCACCCATCAAAGTACAGTTCAATCTTTGAATCGACCTTCTCCTTTTTGATTCTAATTCTCCTTCCAGCATTGTTTCTGTTTTGGATAATCCTCTTATCCGTAGAGGGAAAGCGATTACCTAACACTAAGCACCCTACTAACTTTCGTCCATTAGTGGTTCATTCTTTTAAATGAATAGAATTGACAAAAAGCAGTCTAATTGTTACAGTGATAATAGTTAGTGTAATGCTAATATTTATTATACACCTTATAGTAATTATTAGCCGAATCATGTAATCCAGAGTTAGTACAGGGAGGTTTACATCGTGGGTACTGTTCCTAACTGGGACGATGAAGTCGATGTGGTTGTAGTGGGATTTGGTGGTGCCGGTGCATGTGCAGCTATCGAGGCAGCTGATAATAGATCAAGTGTACTGGTGATTGAACGCTTTAGCGGTGGTGGTGCAAGCAAGGCCAGTGGTGGAATTGTATATGCTGGGGGTACCACTCATCAGAAGGAGGCAGGATTTAATGATACACCCGAAAACATGTTCAATTACCTTAAGATGGAAGTGAAAGACGCTGTAAAAGATGAAACACTCAGAACTTTCTGTGAACAAAGTCCGGAAAACATTAACTGGCTGGAATCGCAGGGTGTTCGCTTCAACTCAGCAACATGCCCCTACAAGACATGCTATCCACCTGACGAATACTATCTCTATTATTCTGGCAACGAACCGTTCCCCCCATACAATACCAAATCCACTCCTGCACCTAGGGGGCATCGTCCCGTGGGAAAGGGAATGCCGGGCCCTGTACTCTTTGGCTGTCTCAAGAATTCGGCCCTTAAAAGGGGAGTTGAAGTGCAATACCGCAGCAAAGCTAAACGACTCCTCACTGATGAAGGGGGTAACGTCATTGGGCTGGAGTTCTCTGCTATTCCCAAATACAGTGTTTTCTATTCGCTGCATAGATGTCTCAGCTATATCAATTACAAAATGCGATATATTTCTATTAGTATCCCCTTACTCAACAACGTCTTCGGTTCACTCTTCGGTTTACTTGAATTAAGGGGCCGAACTAAAACGGTTCGAGCCCGAAAAGGAGTTATCCTGGCAATGGGAGGTTTTATTTTCAATAGGAAGATGGTCAAAGAGATGGCCCCGACCTATATTCCTGGTCCACCTCTCGGAACACTGGGGGATGATGGCAGTGGTATTGGAATCGGCGAAACGGTGGGAGGAGCTACAGCTCACATGAGCCGCGTTTCAGCCTGGCGTTTCATCACCCCACCGGAGGCCATTGTAAAAGGGATTCTCGTGGATCAACAAGGTGCCCGAATCTGTAATGAGCAATTATACGGGGCTCAAATGGGCGAGGCCATGGTGGAAAAACATGACGGAAAAGCATGGCTGGTAATCGATTCCGAGATCTGGAAGCTGGTACGCCGAGATACGGGATGGGGAAAAGCCACATGGTTCCAAACAATGCTCGCTATGAGCAACCTTTATTTCAACAGGAAGAAAGCCAATTCTATCGAACAGCTTGAAAAGAAGTGCCGTATCAATAGGGGTAAATTGCAGCTAACAATCGATTCATACAATGAAGTAGCATATAAGGGTAGTGAGGATTCCATGTGTAAGATGGCAAGACATGTTCAACCACTCGTCACTCCGCCCTATTATGCTATTGACTGCACTCTAGGCAACAAAGCTTTGCCCTGTGCCACAATTACACTTGGCGGACTGATCGTGGATGAGGAATCATCAGAGGTGAAACGCAAAGATGGCACCATAATTAACGGACTCTATGCGATTGGGAGAACTGCCGCTGGGATACCATCCAGAGGGTATGTGAGTGGTCTGGCGATAGCTCACTGTGTATTTTCTGGCAGGCAAGCGGGGAGGCACGCGGCAGCAAAGGTGGGATGAATATACAATAGCCAAACCGGGGAACGAGGCTTTGATACTACTTGCTTTCCTCTAAAGCTGACCCGTGAGAGAGGATGTCATTCGGTTACACGATGAACAAGATGGGCCTCAGCATACAGCTCAATCCCAGGGAACAAAGAGTAACATTATCTAATGTAAGCTGGCTTTCCAATAAAGTAACTAAGGATCGATTTTAATCTTGGAGGGCTGGACGGTTAAAGTGTAGCAATCCCAGCACAGAAGCTGGCAATCCTTAACTGAATCCTCGTATTGACCACTTTTACTATGTTCCTGCCATTTGCCGTGACCTTCTTTGCCTTTGCTTTCCCACACCAGCGGCTCATTACATCTACCATAGTGATCATGAGTAGTTCTCTTACACTCACACCTTCCGCCTGCCCTGCGCCAGCCCTCTCTCAGTACATTGTCGGTAAACACCATGGCACACCTCCCATCGGAGAGTACGCATCATAAGTTAATTAATTAGAAATGTCAATAGAGCCTACAAGGGCTAAGGCTAGGCTACTTGACAGAATTGCCAAGTTATGTTAATCTCCCATAATTTCCTTATAAGGAGGCGGTGCAGAGTGAAAAGATCTAATATGCTTGTATCGATAGCTATGTGGAATATCATAACGCCATTTATCCTAGCTATCAGTATCATGACCATACCTGTGTTTTCTTTCCCAAGGCTGTTAAAGAAGTAACTGCTAGAGCACTTTATTTTATGGATGAAGCAGAATATAAATATATAATCGCAGAGCAAAAAGACACATTGGTTAAAAACAAATGGTCAAGGAGCATATGTGTTTATTGCTCCAATGGGAAAGGAATTGGAAGCAGGGGAAGTTTTCGGTGCGAAGTGGGGCTTTACCCTTCCGCTAGTAAGCTGAAATGCAAAAACTACATAGCTCGCCCAAAGGGATGGAAACAAATTCTATGAGCTAAACCACGCCAGTAAGACAAGATAGCAGTGGGATGATTGTATATATCATGGTTTTACCCTCGCTTCCGCGGTATAACCATTCTCATTATAAGTATAAGTAAACCTAACCCGTGGCTCTCAGCGATATAAATTAGATTTATTAGTGTTTCAACTAGTAAACAAATTTGTACTCAAATATTTTTCTCCCCTATCTGGGAAAATAACGACAATTACACCAGACTTTATACTCTTAGCCACTTCGATAGTAGCATACAGTGCCGCTCCACTACTCATCCCCACAAAGATTCCTTCCTTTTTAACAATCTGTCGTGCCATCTCAAACGCATCTTCAGTTTCAACCATTATCGTTTTGTCAATCTTTGAAGGATCATATATTGCCGGAACGATTGCCTCTTTCATATTTTTTAGTCCTTGAATGTAGTGACCCTTAACAGGATGAGCGCTAACAATTTTTGTGTCCGGTTTCTTCTCTTTTAAATACTTTCCTACCCCCATAATTGTGCCAGATGTTCCGAGCGATGAAACAAAATAATCAATATCTCCCTTTGTCTGTTTCCATATCTCTTCCGCTGTTGCCTTGTAATGGGCAAGCTTATTATATTCATTGGAAAATTGGTCGGGCATAAAATATTTTTCAGGATTTTTACTAAGCAGATCTCTTGCTTTAAATATTGCACCATCGGTTCCGAGCTCCGGATTTGTTAGAACCAATTTACCACCAAAAGCTTGAATAGCTTTTCTTCTTTCAAGAGATACTGCTTTACTCATAACAATTTCAACTTCATAGCCTTTAACTGCTCCAATCATGGCTAAACTAATTCCAGTATTACCTGAAGTTGGCTCAAGTATTATCTTTCCCTTGATGAGTTTTCCTTCTCGTTCTGCCTGTATAATCATTTCCAAGGCAATTCTGTCTTTTATACTGCCAGAAGGATTATCCCCTTCAATTTTTGCATAGATTTTAACGTTTTTATTTGGATTAAGCTCATTAATCCTAATTAGAGGAGTATTTCCAATTTTTTGCAGAATGTTCTCGTATAACATATACTTATTCACACCAGTAAATTATCATTCCTTATATACTTAATCCTCAATAATAGATAAATTCGGATCAGTCAGTAAAACTTACGATTACTAATAATACACAGCAGTGATACATATTGGCAATAGGGACCGGTGCTTTGTAGTGTATCAATTGACAAACGACGTTCCAAAGGGTACCCTTTCCGCACGCGATACTGCTTTACAGGCATCGGCTGATTGCTTGTGCTTGCTGATTGATGCAAGGTTATGAATATGCTCGATTTTAAATCTTCAGACGAGAAAACCCATCAAGCCGGTCCTCACAAGCACTGGAATGAATCTTTTTATGTCAACTTTTTCGACCCGGCAGGCAATTGGGGAGGTGCATCGCGGATTGGTTTCTCACCAAATCAAGGGTTTGCCGACGGCTTCATCTGCCTTTATTTCCCGAACGGTGCTACAGGG
This sequence comes from Dehalococcoidia bacterium, assembly GCA_031581405.1. Taxonomy (GTDB): domain Bacteria; phylum Chloroflexota; class Dehalococcoidia; order E44-bin15; family E44-bin15; genus JAAXQM01. The sequence continues at coordinate 13,783 of JAVLBD010000005.1, read as the reverse complement.
TTTATCCGCACATGGGAGAGTTCCAGTGATCACTTGAATCGCAATTCAGCAGGTCCTATTGAACACGTCTGCGTCAAACCGTTTGAGAAATGGCAACTGCGTTATGCAGGACCGATATATTACTTTGAGGACCCATCCAGTATGGGTGACTTCGCACAAACCATGCTAACAGATTTACCGAAAAGGGAGATTGAGCTGATCCTACAATTTGAGGCAGTTCACAAAGTATTCGACTTTCACGCATCAATGAAGCGTGAATTCATCTCCAGTGGCGATCTCTTTAACAAACTCAGACCCAATTATTTTATCGATCATCTAGGGCCAGCGGTGAGAAAAGTGAAGCTTATAAGATTAATGTCGGGGGCTCAACACTACGAACATGCCGGACGAATTGAAGGTACAATCTCAGTTGACGGTGAGATTTATTGTGTCAACGGCTTTGGACAGAGGGATCACTCCTGGGGTGTGCGTGACATGCGCGTACCCGCTAACTGGCGATGGTTTTCGGGCCAGTTCAAAGATGCACTCTGTTTCAATGCCATCAAGGTCGAGTTACTGGCACTGCGCGCTTCAGGAGGATATGTCTACCACGAGGGAAGGTCCGAAGCACTGAAAAGCTGGTCGTTCAAAGCTGACCTCGATAACTCAGGTCTGTGTGCCAAGAGTGTATCGCTCTCTCTAGTCACCAATTCGGGGAAACGGTTTGATGTGCTCGGGGAAATCCTCGAGAATATTCCGGTTAGAGTGAATACGGGCGGATACGTCAGTGTTGTCAACGAAGCCCGAACACGGTTTTCCTGGAATAGCAGTACTGGCTACGGGATTTCAGAGTTCATGGAGCAAATCTCCCCATGATTATCGATCTCACCGATAAGAAGGCGCTCGATAGTGCGTTGACCGGGGGCAAGGCAAGCGAACTTGCCAATTTAATTTCCAATAAGTTTCCCGTGCCGCCGGGTTTCGTGATCTCCACACAAGCCTTCGAGGCATTTCTTGAAGAGACCGGTTTGGAGGCCGAAATAAACGCGTTTCCGTATCAATCTGCGGAAACTACAACGGATTTCTTAACACAGTTTACTTTATCTATTCAAGATCGTATCCGTAGTTTTCGTCTGCCACAGGCCATATCAAACGAACTTGAGAAACGATTGATCGAATTTCAAGGTGAATTCGCTACAGATGTGCTATGGGCCGTACGATCCTCCGCTATAGCGGAGGATCTACCGGGAGCCAGTTTCGCCGGACAATATGATACATATTTGGGGCTAGCAGGTATCGATGAAGTTGCCGAGGCGGTTATAAAATGCTGGGCTTCGTTCTTCAATACCCATTCACTGCATTATCGGCGCGACCGTAATATAGATGATTTCGGGGGTGCTGTGATTGTACAGCGCCTAATACCATCGGATGCCGCAGGCGTTTGTTTCACCCGTGACCCCGTAACCGGCGATACGGACAAGATGGTGATAAGCTCTAATTTCGGTCTGGGTGAATCGGTCGTGAGTGGAAGAGTCACGCCAGATATCTTTGTAGTGCTTAAAAAAAGCCGTGAGGTGATTCATCGCCGCATTTCTAACAAGGAAATAAAAGTTTTACCGGCACCTGGTGGCGCCAAGGAAGTGGCGATTGACGAGTCATCGCGGCAGCAAGCCAGCCTTACCGATGACCAAGCTATCGCGGTAGCCAGGCTGGCAGCCGAGATCGAGGAGATAGAAAAACGCCCTGTTGATGTGGAGTGGGCTATATTCGACGGAAATGTCTACATACTGCAGTCACGCCCCATAACTGCGCTTCCAAGCACTACGCAACCAAAAGCAGACGCACCACCAGATAGCTGGATTCCTGAGTTGAATACACCGATAGATCCCCGTTATCCTCTTTACTCAAATGGCAACATCAGCGAGATTCTACCCGGCTGTATTACCCCACTATCGTGGAGCTATATTGGCCCCACTATCGAGCATGCTTTTCGCTCTCAGGGAATTGCTTTAGGCGTCATGGGGGAATCGGGCACTGAATACCAGGTGCTGGGATTCTTCTATCACCGTCCGTACATGTGTGTCTCTTTTATGGAGGAAGCGGCTGCTCACACTCCCGGCATATCGCCGGATACACTGCATGAAGAATTCATCGGCCCACCGGATACAAGGACACCGCCACTGCATCTTAGCGATTTACGTCCCGATAGATGGCCTACGATCGTCAGGGTAGTGCTGACTATTATACGCAAGGCAAAGTCACTGTCATCGGATACAGAAGAATGTGAGGAGACTATAAACCGTCAACGGGAGGAGTCCACACCAGAAGCGCTGAAGGACTGGACTGATGATCTCCTTATAGAGGGGGTTAGCTTCTCCAAAGCGATGGCGTGGGTATCAGATGTGCACATCTGGGCATCTACTTTCGCCGTTCTATATTTCGATTTGTTGAGGAAACAAACTAAGGCTTGGCTTAATGATGAAAAAGGTTCACTGGCCGCTCAGATGGTTACGGGTATCGGCACTTTACCGAGTGCTAACCCTGCTTTTGGCTTATACGACCTAGCTAAGATGGTAATGTCGAGTCCAGAAATTAGCAACCTCTTCACATCAAACAGTAACAATGAGAGCCTGCTTGACTTAATCAACACCGATGCGAACAAAAAGGACTTTAAGACATCGCTCGAGGAATTCCTGACTTTGCAAGGGCACCGTGCTGTTTGCGAGGCGGAGTTTCGAAGTCCCACGTGGCGGGAGGATCCAACACAGATTATCGGCCTAATACGTAATTACCTGCAGCCTGGCGTAACGCCACCGGAAGAACTGCGCATCAGACAGGAACGAACACGTGATGAAGCAATGAAGCAAGTGGACAGGTTGCCACAACCCAAACGGTTCATAATGAAGCGAGTGCTAAAGGCGGCACGTCGCAACATCGAGTTTCGCGAGGGACTGAAAGACCTGATCGTACTGCGCTCGGACCGGTTCAGACGAATCTATGCTGAGATCCGCACCCGGCTCTTGGTCCGGGGCTGGCTTTATGATCACGACGACCTCTTTTTTCTCATGTGGAAAGAGGTTAGAGACCTGCTCACTGGCAAGCTGAGCCCCGGGGTGGCAAAGGAAATCATTTCCCGGCGGCGTCAGGACTTCGAATGGTGCCAGATGGTGCATGTACCCAAAATTATAAATGGCAAAGCGATAGTAGTTAAGCCGGATGAGTTCCCCTCCGAACAGCAGTTGCAGGGTATGGGCGTCAGCCCAGGCAAGGTTGAAGGTCGCGCACGGGTGATTCTCGACCCACGCGTGGAATCACATATTGAACCAGGAGAGATTCTCATTGCCCCGGTCACCGACGCGGGTTGGACGCCATTATTTATAAATGCCGGTGGTTTGATCGTCGATATAGGCGGTTTGCTCTCCCACGGATCCATTGTCGCCCGAGAATATGGTCTGCCGGCTGTGGTTGGCGTGGCCGACGCTACCAGACGTATTAAAACTGGTGAGCGTATCTATCTCGATGGAAGTACCGGACTGGTAATCAAATTAGATTAGACAGTTATATCCGCACTATCTACCGTAGTGCCTATATTTTTTTCCAGTAGCCTTTCCAGATAGCCATTGACAGAGGTCATCCATAGTGTTAGCATGCTCATACTAATTCTTATCTGTTATCCATCGGTTAGGTGGCATCCCTTGTTCGTGGCGACTAGCCACTTTTCGTTGAAATTCCCGCTATACGTCATGTTGACACCAAATGTAGGTTCCCCTGGGTATTCTCAGGCTGCGGTGAATTGGCACTTACTGCAGGGAAGGATTCAAATCGAGCAACGAGAGGGGAGCGCGTGCTGAATATCGTCGTTGCTGTTAAGCAGGTTCTTGACCCCGAAGCTCCACCTTCTATCTTCAAGATAGATCCTGAGGCGAAACGTGTTATTCCCGTAGCCGGTATCCCTCCCGTGCTAAACCCGTACGATGAGAATGCTCTGGAGGCTGCTCTCAGGATCAAAGATATTCACCAGAGCAGGATAACGGCAATAAGCATGGGGGCAAAGCTGGCTAAGGCTGTGCTGAGGAAGTGTCTGGCTGCCGGTGCCGACGAGCTAATTATGCTAGAGGACCAGGCTTTTGGTCGCTTAGACAGTAACACCACAGCCTACATATTGGCAACAGCTATAACCAAGATAGGATATGACCTTATCCTTACCGGCAGGCAGGCGGCGGATACTGACGCTGGCCAGGTTGGTTCGGGTATCGCCGAGTTTCTGGGAATCCCTGCTGTCACCATCGCCCGAAAGGTGGAAGTCGACAACGGCAAGCTGAGGGTGGAACGGGTGGTCGCAGATGGCTACCAGGTAGTCGAAGCACCGCTTCCGTCCCTGGTTACAGTGAGCCATGAGCTTGGTCAGCTACGAACGGTTGCCCTGCGAGAGCTTATGGCTGCTCAGGATAAACCTGTTCAGGTTTGGGGGTGTCAGGACATCGGCATTGAGGCATTACCGGTGAGGCGTACGAGCATGATAAACCTTTATATACCACAGAGGGAATCGAAATGTGAAATTATTAATGGCACTAGTGAGGAAGAAGCAGCAACAAATCTAGCCCTCAGACTCCAGGAGGCCAGGATTTTATAAATCTGTAGGAGGAGAAGGAGGCGAGCAATGTCCGAAAAAGAAGAGCTTGCAGTAATTGTTGGCGATGCAAATGTTTCCGATACGCCGGAGGCCCTTGAAGCCTATTCAAGGGACGAGAGCTTCGTTCGCCGGATGAAGCCTCAGTTAGTAGCGAAGCCACAAAATGTCGATGAGGTACAGGAGATCGTGAAGTGGGCTAACAGTACGGGTACTCCCCTAATCCCGGTGAGCTCCGGCCCACCTCACTTCCGGGGCGATACTGTGCCAAGCCTGGGAGGGGTTGTCGTTGACTTGAGCCGTATGAAAAGGATCATCAGGATCAACCGCAGAAATCGGGTAGCTATGGTTGAGCCGGGGGTAACCTTCGCGGAACTCCAGCTAGAACTGAAAAATGAAGGGATGAGGCTTCCCATGCCACTCTGTCCTCGAAGCTCCAAATCAGTGATAGGTAGCTGTCTGGAAAGGGAACCCACCATAATACCCAAGTATCAATGGGACATCTCCGACCCCTTGCTCTGCACCGAGGTGGTCTTCGGTACCGGCGACCTGTTCCGGACCGGAGAGGCAGCGGGGCCGGGGAGCCTGGAAGACCAGTGGGCATCGGGGCAGGCCCAGACCAATGCGATGGGTCCCTTTCAGGTCGACTTCTTCAGGCTCATCCAGGGTTCTCAGGGAACCATGGGGATCCTTACATGGGCCACCGTGAAATGTGAGCTTCTGCCACGGCTGCAGAAGACTTTTCTGGTAGCGTCCCAGAGACTGGAGGATTTACTGGATTTTACTTACAAATTGCTCTGGGCGAGGTTGGGTGACGAGCTGCTCATACTCAATAACTTTAACCTGGCTACGCTCTTGGCGGAGAACCCGGATGAAATCAAGTCGCTGCGGGAAACGTTGCCTCCTTGGGTGCTTATCGTGTGTGTAGCGGGCTATGAAAGACTTCCCGAGGAACGGGTTGACTATCAGGAAAAGGACGTCATGGATACAGCACAGCGCTTTGGTGTTAAGCCCGTGACAGCAATCGACGGGGTCCAGGGGAGTGATATTCTGGAAGCGTTGTCCACCGTTTCCGCTGAACCGTACTGGAAACTCAGATATAAGGGGAGATTCCACGACATCTTCTTCCTCACCACACTGGGGAAAACCCCAGAATTCATTGCTTGCATGGATCAGATGGCGGCAGAAGCGGAATATCCAGGTACAGACTTCGGTGTCTATCTGCAACCGCAGATTCAAGGGCGTGCCTGTCACTGCGAGTTTAGTTTGAGCTACGACCCGGCCAACCCCAAAGAGTTTGATAAGGTCCAAAAGCTATTTTTCGATGCGAGCAAAGCGTTAATGGGAATGGGAGGGTTCTTCTCCAGGCCTTACGGGCCGTGGGCTGAAATGGCCTACAGCAGAGATGGACAGAGTGCCATGGCTCTGAGAAAAGTCAAGGGGATCTTTGACCCAAACAATGTAATGAACCCGGGCAAACTATGCTTCTAGGGGGAAAGATATGATATTACAGGATTATCGAATCGATTTACAGAGATGCAGCCGATGCTCACTATGCAAATGGTTACCACTGTCACAAATAAAGAGCTGGAGGTTCGCCAATGCGTGTCCCAGCATGGTATGGGGTAATTTCCATGCCTATTCGGCCGGCGGCAGGATGATTGCTGCGCTGGCTCTCTTAGATGGCCGGATAGACTACACGGACAAGCTCGTGGAGATACTATACCAGTGCCAGATGGATGGCGCATGCGACGTATCGTGTAAGGTGAACAGGGATCTGGACCCCCTGGAGGTGATGCTGGAACTCAGGGCAAAATGCGTTGAGGAAGGTCAGGTACTACCAGCTCATATGGTAATGATCGAAAGCCTGAAGAGCGATGATAATACGCTTGGTGAGCCAAAAGCCGAGCGAGGCAAATGGGCCGAAGGCCTGGACGTCAAGGATATAACCAAGGAGAAGGCGGATGTCCTCTACTTTGCGGGGTGTAGGTATTCTTTTGACCAGGACCTACGTAAAATTGCCAGAGATGCACTATCCCTTCTGATGAAGGCGGGCGTTGATGTTGGAATTTCGGGGAAGGAGGAGGCGTGCTGTGGCGGTCGGGCATTTGAGATAGGCTATCGCGGGGAGCTAACCAAATATGCCGAGCATAATATGGAAACCTGGAAAGCCGCGGGCGTGCGCACGGTTGTAACCCCCTGCTCCGATTGCTATGGCACATTTAAATTCCATTATTCTCGACTTGGCCAGGAGATGAATGTTGAAGTATTGCATATCACTGAATATCTTGACCGTTTGATTAAAGAGGGTAGTTTAAAGCCGACTAAAAAAGTGCCGATGCAGGTCACGTATCACGATCCGTGTCATTTGGGCAGGTTGTCGGAACCATATATACCCTGGGAGGGTATTGAGAGGAAAGTCCTGGGACAGGTGATCGTTAAAGACCCTCCCAAGGAGTACAGGCGGGGCACCAGCGGAATCTATGAACCGCCCCGGGATGTACTTCGCAGCATCCCCGGTCTCGAGCTTGTTGAGATGGAGCGCATTAAGGAATACGCCTGGTGCTGCGGCGCCGGTGGTGGGGTAAAGGAAGCCTATCCAGAATTTGCTCTCAGTACCGCTGATGAACGCATAGAGGAGGCGATGGCTACCGGGGCAGAAGCCCTCGTAACCTCCTGTTCCTGGTGTGAGAGAAACTTCAGGGATGCTCTAGAGCGGAGTGGGGCCAAGATCAAGCTGTACGATGTGGTAGAACTGCTTATCGAAGCACTGTAAGAATCTAGATCAAGGAGTGGAAAATGGCTTTACGAAAAAATGTGTATCGAATACTGGAAGATATTGTGGGTCAGCAGAACATCTCTGATGAGCCTGTAATTCTGGATACCTATGCGTTCCAGTGGCTGGCGGAGACTATCTCTGGCACGAAGTTTTGCTCCAGGCCCGAGGCCGTGTTACTGCCCTGTAATGTAGAGGAGGTCCAGGCAATAATCAAGGCATGCAACAGGTACGGGATACGGTATAAAGCGTTCAGCACCGGTTGGGGCCCGTGGAATACCGTTGGAGGCGAAGGGGTTATCCAGCTGGATCTCAGGAGGATGAACAGCATCGTTGAGATAGACGAGAAGAACATGTACGCGGTGGTCGAACCCTACGTAATAGGGTCGCAGCTCCAGGTTGAGGCTATGAAGAAGGGGCTGAACTGCCACATGGTTGGGGCAGGAGCGAATTGCTCCATCCTGGCGAGCGCCACATCCATGGCGGGTTATGGGCTCACGGGAATCTTCATGGGGTACAGCAATTCAAACGTACTAGCTGTGGAATGGGTCCTGCCCGATGGGGAAATATTGAGGCTGGGTTCTCTGGGGTCGGGAGATGGTTGGTTCTGCGGAGACGGACCGGGGCCGAGTCTGCGAGGCATAATGCGAGGTATGATTGGTGCGCTGGGAGGACTCGGTGTATTCACAAAATGTGGAGTCAAGCTATATCCGTGGTATGGGCCACCCACCACCCCAATGGAGGGCATTCATCCACTGAATGGGATGCCGATCCCGGAAAATTACCAGGCACACAGCCTCACCTTTCCAAGCTGGGAAGCACTTTCGGACGCAGTCTATAGAATCGGGGAGGCTGAGATAGGGTACGTTATGGGGAGAGCTCTGCCCCCCGGCTTGATACCTGTGATCAGTATCAGCTCAGCAGCGGATTATACTCAAATGCTGCAGATGGTTACGATGGATGAGTTCAAGTACGCTATACAAATCATTCTGGGCGCCAACTCTGCCCGGGAGCTGGAGTACCAGAAGAGGGCTGTGGAAGATATCCTGTCAGAAACCGGAGGTAAGATAATACAAATGATGGAGGAGCCGTCCGTTAAAAACATACTTTTCCGCCATCTTATCAAGTCAGAAGGGATTTCCAGGGTATTCCAGCTGGCAGGGACCTTTGCCACATCTCTGGGTGCCGGAACATCATGGGATACTGCCGTTGCTACGGGCAAGATCGGGGAGCAGTTGAAAAGGAAGTATATCGAACGGGGCGCTATCGCGGACGATGGAGGTGATCTTGCCTGGGGAGGAACGTATCAGCAGGGTCGCTTCGGACACCTTGAGGAAATCATAATGTATGATTTCCAGGATGCCGATTCCTTAAAGGGCGCGGATGAATATGTTGAGGAGTCTGCGCAAGCAGCGATAGATAAAAGCCTGGGGCAGCCGATATCGATTGTACGGGGTATGGCGGAACAGTTCGGGCCGAGCAGTTGCGATTACCATATCTGGATGAAAAAGATCAAGAAAGCGTTTGATCCTAATACGACATCAGATCCCAGCTTCTATATCGAGCCGGAAGCATAAAGTAGGTGCGATGAGTATTCACATCGCAACCCCAGTATGCATCAATTCCGCAACTCTGGGGAGGAGGACAAATGAGTAACTATGATTTGATAGTAGTGGGCGGCGGACCCGGAGGAAGCGCCGCTGCCAAGGAGGCCGCCGATGCCGGCCTCAAGGTGGTTATCCTCGAACGGGGTCGCTTCTGCGGCGAGAAGAACTCATCGGGCTTCGGCCTCTCACCCAAGGCCGCCCGCGACTTCGACTACATAAAGGACCTTGACGTGCCATCGCTGTGGCAGACCAAGTTCGGGGTGATGCATATCGTTGAGCCTAAACCATCGAATGCTGACCGTATGACCTGGGGACTAACCCCGCCCAAGAGAAACAGCTACCCGCAAGCCAGCGAATACATGATACAGATGATGTACCGTCCCGAGTTCGACCAGTGGATGGCGGAGAAAGCCATTTCAGCTGGTGCGGAACTGAAGCTCACCACGCTGGCAACTAACGTGATACGTGAGGGAGACAACATCGTCGGAGTGGTCGATGGCGAGGGAAATGAGTACCGGGCTCCGGTGGTTATCGCGGCCGACGGGGCTCACTCCTTGATGGCCCAGAAGGGAGGTCTCAGGAGGAAGTGGGACAAAGACCAGATTACAGTGCTGGCCACCGTCGATTTCGAAGCAGACTCCGAACGCATCGCCGACTATTGTGGAGATACGAACGTCCACATATATATGGGGCCTGATCGGGGAGGATATGTCTGCATATTCCGCGATGGGTTCCACGTAGGCTCCCGCCCTGCGAAAACGCTTCAGAGCGAAATCGACTCTGGCAAGAATCTTTCTACGAGGTCGGTAATAGACAACGTGCAGCTAGATTTCGTCCAGCGACTTATCAAAGCCACACGTGCCAGGCCGCGTGAGTTTCAGCTGCACTTCCTGCCGTGGTTAAAGATGTTCAACGAAAGGATCTACAGCGGTGGCCTGATGCTCAGCGGTGACGCCGCAGGAGTACCGGAGCCGTTCATGGCTGAGGGTGTATGGCAGGCGATGTACTCATCGCGGCTGGCAGCCCAGGTCGCCGTGCGCGCCCACAAGGACAAAGATTTCTCCAAGGAGTACTTCAAACAGTACATGGAGGAGCTCAAGGCATCGCCGGTAGGCATTGACTTCACGTCCGGGGCCGTTCTCAGGGACTTCTTCTCCCAGTGGACATCCCAGACCTTCTACGAGTTTTTCGATAATCTGGCTGACGCCATGTTCTACGGAATGCTCACCATGGCCGAGCCCCACGCCGAAGGCATGTTGCGCGTTCCCGCTATACTGGTGGACATGATCCCACAGATGCTCTTCATGGCGCGCTATTACTTCCCCACCGCCGAGGAAGCCTCCAGAGATAAGATCACCAATTTTCTCGCCGGCGCCAAGATGATGGCCCCCATGCTGAAGGTTATGATGCAGCCACCCGCAGGAGGAGAGTAATCATGGAGAAGTACCCGATAAAAAAGAGAGACCTCGTGACCGTTATCGAATCGCCCGTGGACTTCATCTCGGTCGACCATGAGAAGTGCGTGGGCTGTAAGGACTGTGTAATAATATGCGGGATGGATCTGTGGAAGATCCGTGACAGCAAAGCAGTGCTAGAACCAGACTATAAGAAGTTCTGCACCGAGTGCGCGTCCTGCTATACTGTGTGCGGCTACGACGCAATCGAGTTTACTTTCCCGCCAGCAGGATATGGGATCGTCTACCAAAGGGGCTAGTATTGCTATTATTTTATCGTGAAATAATCACAAATTGGTGGACAGCACGTGCATATGAGAATGGACTTCCTTTACACCTGGCATCTTTCTGACTAACGCCTTAATCTTATCCGCATCTTTTAATGACGCCACCGTTCCACCAATGGTGATAACATCCCCATCAGCCTCGATTTCAATTCCACCATCAGATATGCCTTTGCTCCCTGCGAGAGCGGCTCTCACCCCAGTGCTGAGTAACATGTCATCCATAACCTTTTGCGACTCTTGAGTTACCTTGAACTTATCCAGTATTGCTATTTGACATACGATATCACAGGCATCGTTAATGTCTATATGCTCAAGATTAATAATAATATCGTGCAGTGAAGGATCTGACCAATCTGCATGATACAGAAATCTTGTCCATTTTACCCTTTTCTCGTCGATTTTCTGGACGAATTCCATCGCTTTTTCCCGGCTTAAATTCTGGCGTTCCATAGCTGCTTTTACGCGGAATTCCATATCTGCGATGACCCTGACCCTCAGGACATTAGGAAGTCCCCTGAGCAGTAAATGACCCGCAAGTCCATGATACACCACCCTGTCATCCTTAACCTCTTTACATAGGTCTGCCCGAATGTAGGCAAGATAGTGGGCCCTGTCCTCAGAGAAACGGTGCAGAAATCCCGGTGGTTCAGCAAGGGCTTTGGACAGCTTCTCCAGTTGCACACCATATTGCTTGGCTGCCCCTACTAATACCTCCCTGGATATACAACGATAGCCAAGTTTTTCGGCGATGCATTCAGCCAGGATCTGCCCACCGCTAAACGTTCCCCTCGATATGGTAATGATAGCCATCAAACCCTCCGATTTTCTATACTTCGATTATAATTAGCGAGTAACTGTATGGCAACAAGTACGGGAGGCATCACGTTCACTTTTTCCTGTCGATGTTGAAGTGAGGCAACATTTGAGGTCTTGCGGGATGGCTGTTATTAAAGACAGCCTTACTCGAGAGTTATTACCCCTATAGCACTCAAGGTTAGAATCACTGCAATTATCAGCGCTAATATAGTATACAGTCTTTCCCTGCTGCGCACCGTCCCCACAAATGCTCCCCACATGCCGACGACCGCCGCTAAACCGCATATGGCTATACCGACCATTGCTATAACATCTCCATGGGAGAGTAGATCAAAATTCAGATACCAGTGTCCCTCCGGCATCTCTCCAATGCAGGAAGCCTCCGCCCAGACCTCTTCAACCACTTTGCCTTCCCAAAGACTGTCAAGAAGGATTTCTGTATCAAGACAGCCGCCCGATACAAAGTACATTGACATACCGACTATGGCTACGAGAATTCCAACGACAACAATCCAGTAGCAAATAGTCCCATAGATTACGCCTGCAACAGGCGGTTTCGGATATTCATTTTCCATGGCATTCCCCCTGCCTTAACCCGTTATAACTCCCTGTGGTAAGAAATTAATGGCCTGTTCTGCCTCTTCCACTGCCTCCTACGAAGAACCTAGTCTGCCAACACCGTCCAGTATCAGTTTTACCCCTGCGCCGGCCATGACCGCTATGATTAGCCAGCGAACAAAACCCGCCTTGATTTTGATCATTATCTTCGCACCGATTATCGTACCAATAACCATACCGATAACACACGGCACTGCGAATAGTGCGAATATTGCTCCATCCTTCATATAGGGCCAGACAGCGGCGGTATCACCAATGCCGATCAGGACCTTACTGGATGCAGCCGCCACTTTAAGAGGAGCAAGCATAGCCAGGTTCAACGTCGGAACCATGGCCCAACCAGCCCCCAATCCGAAGAGCCCTGAGATCAATCCGACAAAGCAGAAGATCAGAATCCCGACAGGTGCCCTTTTGACCTTGTAATAGACTACCTTGCCTAATGACTGCTCGTAATAGGATGTCGCCAGGGCCAGCCTTTCGGTGATACTGTCCACATTCTTAATCTCCGGATACTCAACCTTCTTGCCGCCGAAGAATATCAGCCCTGCTATGCCGATTATAAGGATACCCAGTGACAGCCTTATTATCGCCTCTCCTGTCTCGCCCGCCGTTTCTTGAATATAACCCGCCAGCAAAGCCCCTATAACCGCGAAGACGGCGTAGGGTACCCCCGCCAGAAGCAGCAGCCTCATGTTCGCCAGACCCCTCTTTAAAAAGGGCCGGGCTGCGATCAGTGACCCTGCCATGGCCACCAATAATCCCGTACCCCTGATAATGAAGGAGTCTATCGGTGTAAAACCCATCATCAGCGGCGTGAACACAACCCCACCGCCTACGCCACCAAGCACGGCTATCATACCTATTACGATGCTTATCGCTAAAAACGTAAAGAAAAACTCTATTGCACTAAGTTCCATAATTCAATCTCCCTATACCTGCTTCAGCAGACTCCACCGTTACCGTTATGTCGCTGACCCCCCACCTCTTGGCAGATATTACCTTCTCTATTTAACCGGCTGCATCGACCAATAGGCTTATTCTTGAGTAAGCCATAATGCCTAGAGCCTCTATTAGCCTCCGGGGATATGTTCAAAGTGGCTCAGGGTTGTGGGTAAATCATCCCGAAAATGGTGAGCATCCGGACATAAGAAAGGCAGAGACCGGGCTGCTTCTCAGGTTGAGCCTGCGGGCAATCTTAATCATCACAAGAGACTGCTGAAATAATCTTAATCAACCCCCTAATCCCCCAATCTTGGGGCACTTCTAAAAATGGGGGACACCCCCAGACCCCCGGCAGAAAGTATCCTGCACCTCTTTTTCAGCGGTCTCTAAAAGATTGGCATGAGAATTGAAAAGATCAGCGTTGCTCTCGCCAATAACCATGTGGTAGGGTATTGAGCCGCTTGATCGCTATTGTGAAAAAGAAGTTCATCCGAAATTAGTCGCCTGAGCTCCTGATGAAGAGAAAGCGGCGCACTGGCTACAAAGTTCAATCCCCTATCTCAAGGCTATCCGAAAATCAGCCAGAGCAGCGGTGTAGTGCCAAGTGATAGGTAGCGGATTCCTGAATTTTCATACTAAGATATTGACTTTTCAGGTGGTTATGTGATACAAAC
>JAVLBD010000059.1:0-8453 GCA_031581405.1 Dehalococcoidia bacterium | reverse complement strand
CGAGTGGTATTTCTACTATCTGAACAGGATTAACACCCCACCACAGCATTAACCTTCCGCATACAACATTATCAGGACTTATGGCCAGGATTGGCACTCTGGGGCGGAACTTCGATACCCTACCTGCCGTACTACCGGATTGAGTAAAGGCTACAATTGCTGCCGCTCCAAGGCTTTGTGCCGTATGGCAGGCGTTATAGGCAATCAGTTCTGCTATCTTCTGCTCGAGCCATCTGCCTTTTTCCGCCAACATCTGGTCGTAGGGCAGACTACTTTCTGCCTCCTGAGCAATCTTCGCCATTATCTTTACTGTCTGCACGGGATACTTACCGACTGAGGTCTCAGATGAGAGCATGGTAGCGTCGGTACCATCAAATATTGCATTGGCAACATCAGTAACCTCAGCCCGTGTTGGTCTATATGCACTAATCATTGATTCAAGCATCTGGGTAGCCGTAATCACCGGTTTACCTGCTTTATTGCACTTGCGGATAACCTCTTTCTGCACTAGAGGCACTCTCTCAAGAGGAATATCCACACCCAGATCCCCACGAGCCACCATGATGCCGTCACTGGCAGCTAGAATACTGTCGAAATTTTTAACTGCAATACCTCTCTCAATCTTCGCAATGATAGGTATGTCCGCGCCTTTACTTTTAAGTACGGCTCTCACCTGAGCTACATCGTCAGCATCACTGATAAAGGAAAGTGCTATATAGTCGGGTTGCTCCCGAATGGCAAACAAAATGTGTTGCTTTAGAGTATCGGTAATAAAAGGTCCAGATGCACGCATACCCGGTACGACAAGCCCACGTCCATTCTTCAGCATGCCACCAACCTTAACAAGGCATTTTATCTCAGTCCCCGCTTTAGATAGCACCCTGAGCTGTAGTGCACCGTCGTCAAGGAGTATAATATCATCAACATTTACATCCCGGGGTAGATGCGGGATATTGACCGGTACCAGCGAAGCATCACCTTCCACCTGTCGGGTGGTGAGCACGATATGGGAGCCCTTTTCTAATTCAGCTTGGCCATTTATCAGTTCTCCAACCCGATACTTCGATCCCGGCAGGTCTATAAGGACAGCCACGTTGATTCCCAGTCGCTGGCTTATCCTCCTTACTTTCTGAATGTAGCGAGCATGCTCTTCGTGGTCACCATGAGATAGATTAAGCCTGGCGACATTCATACCTGCTTCAACAAGCTTCTCAATCACGGTTGTTGAACCGCTGGCTGGACCTATCGTACATATTATCTTGGTTCGCCTCACCATATGCCCGCTAGATTTCACTACAACACCCCATTCTCACTATATGATTATACCTCAATCACTGTCTTGATATGCTTTTGGTCAGTAGTGGCAAATATGCGTTCATAGTCTTCCAATTTAAAGCGATGTGTAATCATTTCTTCAAGCATACCGCCAAACCGAGAGTTTATAGAAGGTATGTCTTTCAGAGCCATCTCAAAGTGGCTACGGTTGGAGTTGACACTGCCTACCACCACCTGGTTATTGCGGACTATCTGGCGTACCAACTGGGCTGCATCCACCTGTATGACAAGTTCTTCCCTAGGAATACCCGTCATGACATATATGCTGCTGCGTGACATGTAGCTAATTAGCTCAACGGTGGTAGCCGCTGCACCCGAGGCTTCAAATACTATATCCAGATTAGCGGGGGCACTGCAGCAAAATTCAACTATTTCCTTAGGTGTTTTACTACGGGCATCTATATAATTAGCTCCCATGTGTTTTACGAGGTGCACTTTGTGACTATCTTCGGGCACGATATCAGCAACATAGGTGTGCACCTCAGCTAATCCAAGTAAAGCTGTAGCCAGAATCCCCAGCGGTCCCGCCCCTAACACCAGTGCTGTTTTACACTTACCCCAATCTGGCGAAGCGTAAGTGTGGTCTGGGTGCTCGCAGGTCCAGGGAAGTCGTGATTGGATAACGCGAATCTGCTCTATCCCCTTTTCAGCAATGCTTAGTGGTTCCGTAAACACTGCAAGATTTGCCAAATCTCCCGGAACCTTTACAACATACTGTTCCTGATCCACAACAAACTCAGTAAAGAAGCCGTCCTGTTTGTGAATACCTCGCTCCGTATATAGACCAGTCATGCACATGTCGCTCTGATTATGCAGACATGGCTGACAGATCCCGCAGCCCCGGCGTACTGTAAAGACCACCATATCGCCAGGGGCTACTGACTTTACCTCGCTTCCCACTGCCTCAACTACCCCTACCATTTCGTGACCCATAACAATCTCGTTGCGGCCTTCAGCTATGTCCTGCAAAGTATGCTTGACCATATTAAAGTCTGTACCATCTACTCCAGCTTCTTTCACCCGTACAAGCACCTCATCTGGCTCCTGAATCTCTGGCTTGGGAAGCTCAAAAGTATGCACTCCTGCCTTCCCTCTTAACATTCCTATAGCTAACATTCCGAGCTACCTCCTTTCGCTGGATTTAGTCCTGATTGATCCTGCTAAAGATTTATATGCCTAATTCATTGGGGCTTGCGCCTTCTAGAGTTAAGACCACAAGATCGTAATACTTCTCTGCTGGTTTTGGTTGCAAGAATATGGCGCTTCCCACATAGACTACATCGACCCCCGAGCGAGCAACCTGGACGATGTTACTCTCCTTTATACCTCCGTCAACACCTATTTCAATTGACGGCCGGCTTTGACGGAGTTCTACCACTTTGTCCAGGACTTCGGGAATGAACTTGCTTCCGTAAAAGCCAGGTTGGACGGTAAGAAAAAGGACACTGTCTACATCGTCAACCAAAGGGAGGAAAGAAGGTACATTCGTTTCAGGGTTAATGGCTAATCCTAGCTCTAGACCAAGCTCTCTTGCCCGAGAAATAACAGATTGTGGTGAGGATGTAGACTCATAATGAAAGATCACCTTCTTAGCTCCTGCTTTCCTCATATTATCCAGATAATCTTGGGGGCACTCTACCATAAGGTGAGCTTCCCAGCTGAATTTAATTGGAATCGTCAATAAATCCTGATAGGTTATACTCCGTGACGGTACAAACCGGCCATCCATAAAATCAAACTGAGCATAGTCGGCAAATGTTTCCGCTTCTTGTACCATAGTCTCCAATTCTCTTGGGTCTTCTGTAAGTATGGCAGGTACGACCTTTATTTGTTTGACCATTACTACTTCCTTTGAATAATTCTGATACTAGGGATAGCTAATCGATCCAATATTCGGGAACAGCAGCTATACAACTCTTGCAGTTCGCAGTGATTCTATTCTGCCTTCTTTACCCTGTGGCCTCCGAACTGTTGACGAAGGGCAGCTAGTAGCTTGGCACCATAGGGCTGCTCCTGACGCGATCGAAATCTTGCCTGGAGCGAGAGCGCCATAACCGGTGCGGGCACGGCCAGATCTATGGACTCCTGCACTGTCCACCGGCCTTCACCGGAATCCTCGACGTAGGGTTGTATGCTTTCCAGTTTCGGATCTTCCTTTAACGCAGCAGCCGCCAGGTCCAGTAGCCAGGAACGCACTACGCTGCCGTATCGCCAGATCTCAGCAATCTGAGGTAGATCCAGATTAAACTCCCGCTTTGCCTGCATTAACTCAAAGCCTTCGGCGTAGGCTTGCATTAGCCCGTATTCAATGCCGTTATGAACCATCTTAACGAAATGGCCGGCACCGCTGGGGCCCACATGGCCATAACCATCCTGAAGCGAAGGTGCCAGTGTTCGGAATATAGGCTCCATACGGTGAAATGCCTCGATGTCACCCCCGACCATGAGGCAGTATCCCTCCTTCAATCCCCATATACCACCGCTGGTTCCCGCGTCCAGGAAATTAATCCCCTTCTCTAACAGAGCTGACGCCCGGCGTACGCTGTCCTTGTAGTTGGAGTTGCCTCCATCAATGACAACATCGCCCTGAGACAGTTCTGCCGCCACAGTATCGATAGTACTCTCGGTAGGCTGACCTGAAGGAACCATCAGCCAGATAGCGCGGGGTGGAGCAAGTTTTTCGACTAAATTGGTAATTGATACAGACCCTGTTGCTCCTTGCGCCACAAGCGCCTCTATAGCTTCCTTGATTGGATCGTAGACTACGACACGGTGACTACCATCCAGCAGGCGCCGCGCCATGTTACTACCCATACGGCCTAAGCCGATCATACCTATCTCCATTAGTTACCTCCTTTTTTCTCCAGTGCTCTATCTCAATGATCAGTTAGGTTATGTTCCTCAATACGCTGTCGCACCACCTCAGCTACCTTCTCCGGTTTGTGGACAATCCAGGCTTCCTTAATTATTTCGCTGGTATTGATACTGGCGTTGGTAAAAGGTGTAGCAATGGCAACTACATTCATACCAGCGGACTGTGCAGATTTGATTCCATTCACTGTATCTTCAAGCACCAGACAGTGTTCTGGCGGTACTTCCAGCCTTTGCGCTGCCAGGAGATAAATCTCCGGGTCGGGCTTGCCCCTGGTAACGTCCTCGGCAGTAAGAACCACATCAAGTAGCGGTTCGATATCGAGCGAACGTATTACATGCAACACATCCTTGCGTTTCGACAATGTGGTCAGCGCCGTCAGGCAGGCCGTCTCTTTGGCAATCCGCAACAGGTCAACCGTATACGGCCACTGGTTGTCCCGAATTACCTGTGGGTCACTGACCATCTTGTCGTAAATCTGATAGCGTACAGCCGTTAGAGCCTCCCACGGTTCCGAGACACCATACTGAGACATCAACGGGCGTAATTCCTTTTCCAGCCCGAGCTTATCCATAACATGTCTGGAGGTTACTTCCCGTTGAGCACCAACCACTTCACGGTAGGCCTCGCCGGCCCTTGCGTCAGGTTCTGGGAGATTACGGATTTGCTGTACTGCCAGCGCATAGGCTCTTGCTTTCAGCTTCTCCGTCTGTACCAGGACACCGTCAAGGTCAAAAATTATGGCTCTTATCAAAGTAACCCCTATCTACATAAGAATCATTGACTTATACGCTAAACGAGGGTGCTAATAAATTCGGATATAGCTGCCACATCGCCCTGTCTTGAATGAACCCTGATAATATGCTTGCCTAGTGCTCGCAATGCCTCAAGGTCTCCTACAGCCTGGGCATCGGCCACCACACCAAAGGTGTACGGTTTGCCCGGGATAGGCACGTCCTGTTCATGATCAACAGTGATTTGCAGGAATAACCCTGTGTCAGGACCCCCTTTGTGAAGCTGGCCTGTCGAGTGTAGGAAACGCGGCCCATAACCAAGGGTGGTGGCTATGCCATACCGCTCTACCACTTTACGGCGCAGCTCCATCAGTGCCTTATCAGCACCAGGTGTCTCGTGCATATAGGCCATAATGGCCAGGTACGTCCCCTTTTCAGCCTTAGTAAGCAGTTCAGCGGCGGATCTGGCAGTTTTTACACTTGGTAGATTACCAGAGGCGGTATACTCCTGCAAAACACGCTCTGTGGCATCCTTAGCCTGCTGCACATTGGGTTGATTGAAGGGGTGTATGCCGAGTATTTTACCGGCTATCGCAGTAGCAAACTCCCAACGATAAAACTCGCCACCCATATCATATTTATCGCGCATGTCGAGAATCAACACGGGCTGTCCCGAAGCTCTGAGACGCTCAACTCCATTATCTATTTCGTAGTTGTCGTCATCCTGAAGACGTAAGAAGATAAACAACCGGTCATCACCATAGTGGGCCGGTTCCATCAGTGGTTCCCCGGCCACGGGTATGATCCCCTTGCCATCCTTGCCCGTGCTCTCAGCAATAAGCTGCTCCACCCATAGACCAAAGCTACCAATGCCCGGGGATGTAATGAGTGTAAGCTTGTCCCGTCCCTTAAGTGCGAGAGTGCCCATACACGCTCCAAGCCATGCACCGGGGTTGTTGTGAACAGGCACGCAGGAAGCACATGCCTCCCTCATGCTATCTGACCGGTCAAGTAGCGTCATGATGTCTATACCTGCAAGTGCCGCTGGCACCAGGCCAAAATACGACAGGACAGAGTATCGTCCACCAATGTCGGACGGATTCAAGAAAATACGCCGGAACCCTTCGTCTTTAGCCAGTTTACCAAGCGCCGTCCCCGGGTCGGTGATGGCAACGAAATTCTGTCCCGCTTTCTCCTTTCCAATGGCCACCACAACAAGAGCTTTAAAGAACTGGAAGAGTGCTAGAGGCTCGGTGGTGTTGCCGGACTTTGAGGACACTATGAACAGGGTCTTTGCCGGGTCGATGGCCTCTTTTGCCGACCGCACCGAGGCCGGTATCATCGAGTCCAGTACTATGAGTTCAGGATATTCTTTGGCACTGCCAAAGGTCTGCCGAAGCACCTCAGGCCCCAGACTACTACCGCCCATGCCAAGTAAAACAACGTAGCGGAAACCAGCATCTTTAACCTCCAGAGCAAAGGATTGAAGAGCAGGTACTTGTTCCGACATCAGATCAGCCACACTAAGCCAGCCGAGACGATTTGTAATCTCCGTAGATTCCGTTCTCCATACAGTGTGATCCTTACGCCACATTCGCCCTACGATGTCATCTCTATCGAGGCCAACCAGAGCAGCTTCTATATCGCTGATAGAAGTGCCAATACTTACACCTGGATGGACGTGCTCTGCTGCCCGCAATCGGGCCTTTTTTTCCTCGATGCCGGCTATAAGCTTCTCAAATGAATCGGCAAACGACTTAACCCCGTCATCAAGCAATTTCGCAGTTACAGACTCCATGCTAATTCCAGCTTCAGCAAGCTCGGCCAATGCCTGCTCAGATTCAGAAAAACCTAACCCAACAGTATCCGCGGCGTGGCCATGGTCCAGGAATGCCTTTATGGTAACCGGTGGCATAGTGTTGACTGTATCGGGACCAATGAGGGGCTCCACATACATGACATCACTATAAGCCGGATTTTTCGTGCCAGTGCTTGCCCATAATGGGCGCTGTACTTGAGCCCCTTTCGCTCTCAGTACCGCAAAACGCTCGCTGCCAAACGTCTGACTAAACGCATGATATGCCAGCTTTGCGTTGGCTACGGCGGCTTTGCCAAGCAGATCCCTGAGTTGTTCTTGTCCCTGCCGTATGCGCTCTTCCAACGAAGTATCTACCACTGTGTCTATGCGACTGAGAAAGAATGACGCCACGGAAGCCACTTTAGTTGCATCGCCACCATTCTTGACCAGATTTTCAATTCCGGCGATGTAGGCTTCCATAACATGTCGGTACATCTCTAGAGAGAATATTAGGGTAACGTTGACATTGATGCCCTCGCCGATGAGATTACGAATGGCCGGTATGCCATCGATTGTAGCGGGGACTTTTATCATCACATTCGACGGCCTGCCAAGGGAGACGAACAAACGTTTTGCTTCTCTTATCGTGCCATCCGTATCGTGAGCCAATACGGGGCTAACCTCCAAAGATGCGTAGCCATGTAATCCAGATGTATGGTCATAAATAGGCCGTAGCAGGTCAGTGGCAGATCGAATGTCCTCTACCGCAAGGGTTTCATATATCTCTCCGGTATCCTTATTGGCTTTGGTTAAAGCTAATATCGCTTCATCATAGTCAGTACTTCCCACTATGGCCTTCTCGAAAATAGTCGGGTTTGATGTCACACCACTTATTCCATGTTCGATGAATTGCTCGAACTCTCCAGATTTGAGTAACCCACGACGTATATAATCAAGCCAAATTGCTTGTCCGAGCCGTTGGGCTTCCTGAATAGCGTTCATTCTCTCTACCCTCCTGCACTGCCCTGTCTGTCAGATTGCAGCGCTTGCTGTTCGATAGCCAGGACTTTCTCTAAGCGTCGACGGTGACGCGTCTCACCAGAGAAGTTCGCCTTAAGGAAGTCATCAACCAATTCCCCAGCCAGCTCCGTTCCAACAACACGTGCTCCCAAGCACAGTATATTCATATCGTCATGTTCCACACCTTGATGTGCCGAGTATGTGTCGTGGCAGAGGCATGCACGTGCTCCCCGTACCTTATTGGCAGCGATGCAGGCACCTACACCACTGCCGCAGACTAGTATGCCACGCTGCGCCTGTCCTGAAGCAACCGCCTGAGCAACTGCTAGCGCAAAATCAGGGTAGTCGTCATCCCGGTCAAATGTACGGGCTCCCAGGTCCAACACCTCGAACGTTTCGTGTAGCCGGGTCACTAACTCATTTTTAAGGGAGAAGCCGCCATGATCGGCACCCAGTGCAACTCTAAGCTTCATTATTCACTCCTGTGTTTAAGTTTTAATACCTCGTCTACCACATGCTGGACTGTCAACCCCAGTTTGTCATAGACAATGTTGCCTGGTGCTGACGCGCCGAAGCGAGGGATACCAATTGCAACCCCGTCCAGACCCACATATCTTTCCCATCCCAGTGGAGTACCTGCCTCAATGGAGATACGCGCCCGAATTTTTGGTGGCAATACTTCTTTGCGGTAATC
>JAVLBD010000058.1:0-8471 GCA_031581405.1 Dehalococcoidia bacterium | reverse complement strand
GATCCGGATTTTACGGCATCCATAGCCATCGTAAGCGCGACTGTCGCCGACCTCATGGAATCGGTTATATCGACAGTACGGATTTCCTCCCGCAGGTCGCAGGCAGCAGCCATTATGCTGGCTGACTGCTTCTCTTTGTAGGGCGCCGTTGTAGTCGCAAAATAAAGGGCGTCGACTTTGCTCTTGTCGAAGCCCTTTAAGCAATCCCTTGCGGCTTCCACGCCTAATGTTAAACTGTCTTCATCTGCGCTGGCTACCGCCTTCTCTCCCTTTCCCTTGCCTCCCCAGACCTGAGCCAGTATCTCCCGGCTTAATCGGTAAAGCGGTATGTAAGCACCATACGATGTGATTCCTGCCATCCATTTCCTCCTTTGTTAACACCCATATCGTAACATACTTGGTGAAAAAATTCATTATGGTGGAGCAGCGCTTTTATAGTAAGAAACGACTCTATTCAGGGCATTTGCTCCCCTCTCGAAGCTGGGGAAGTTGGGGATACCCTTCGCCACGAGTTTTTTTCTTGCATCAATGGCCTCGCTTTCCGCATGAGTGCAGGTAATAATAGCGAGAAAGGGCTTTGGTGATCTTTCTTTATACAGGGCTAGTGCTTCGACCAGGTCGTCGAAAAACCCGGAGATATGCCACGAGATGCGTGTCAGAAAAACCAGGGGGAGATCCATAACGACCGTATCGATCCTTTCATCATTACCGAGGATATCGAGACATCGTATTATGCGGTCCAGGTGGGGGAGATTGGAGCTAATATCGAGGGGATTACGGTAGCTTGAGCCAATAGTATTGAAGAAGGAAGCAAATTCTGCATAAGACCGTTCAGTGAGCAACGGGAC
The DNA here is from genome assembly GCA_031581405.1 of Dehalococcoidia bacterium. Classification (GTDB taxonomy): domain Bacteria; phylum Chloroflexota; class Dehalococcoidia; order E44-bin15; family E44-bin15; genus JAAXQM01. The sequence goes on along the minus strand of JAVLBD010000058.1, from coordinate 7,623 downwards.
CTCAAATCCTGCCCTAACAAAAGCATCGGTGATAACAACGGATTGACCCCCGGTCATAGCAGCTAGCCCCACCCTGTTCCCGGTGGTCGGCTTGACATAAAGCAATGCCTGTATCGTGTCGATCATGTCATCCATGCTGTCTACCCTGATAGCCCCGCATTGCTTAATGAGGGCATCCCAAAGGAGCGGTGGCCCGGCCAAAGAGGCGGTGTGTGATGCTGTGGCTCTTGTACCCTCATCAGTCACTCCCCCCTTCCAGATAAGCACCGGTTTATTCTGGGCTACCTCTCTCAGGGAGGAAAAGAATTCTCTCCCGTTCTTGACACCTTCGATATACATACCAATTATCTTGGTATCCTCGTCCTCACCGAGATAATCGAGGTAGTCTGTGGAGTCTAGAACTGCGGCATTTCCATAGCTGACTGATTTGGAGATATTGATCCCGTTGACCTCTCCCGCCAGGGTGAAGAAGGTGGCATGGGTGCCACTCTGAGAGATGAAACCTACAGTGCCGCCATCGCTGCAAATCTGGTCGATGCTGTGACGGAGACCGATTTTTGGATTAAAAATGCCAACGCAGTTAGGCCCAATGAGGCTAAGGTTGGCTTCGCGGGCCATCTCGGTAATGGTTCTTTGCAGAGCGATACCTTCTTCGGTATTCGATTCTGCGAATCCTGAGGTGAACAGCATTGCACCGCCAACCTGCTTATCGATGCACTGCTGCACTATCTGTGGGGCTATGGCGCGAGGTACGGCAACGATAACGTAATCTAGCTCATCCGGTATGTCGAGCAGGCTTGAGTAGTTCTTAACCCCCAGCGCTGCGATTCCCGGTAATTCCTTCTCATCGATCTGAACCGAGTAGACCCTTCCCTGAAAGTCGGCCAGGCTCCTCAGCCACATGTAGCCCATCTCCAACTTGTCCCCCACCACGGCCACGGAGCTGGGGTTAAATGCCCGATCGAGCCGTCTAACGATATCTTTCAACGGGTCTCCTCATGGCTCAAGGATCACCCGGGCATCGATAGCTAAAGCATTATCGCGGTAGGCAAAGATGGGATTGATATCCAGTTCCTTTATCTCTTCCCTGTTTTCCACAAACTCGGAGACCTTGAGCAGCAGCTCCTCCAGAATGGCTATATCGGCTGGCTCCTGCCCCCGATAGCCCTCAAGGATAGGGTATCCTTTTATCTCCCTTATCATCTCCCTGGCATCCCTCCTGGTCAGCGGTACGATTCTGAAAGAAACATCCTTAAGTACCTCCACCAGGATACCCCCCAGACCGAACATAAGTACCGGCCCGAACTGTGGGTCCTTGTTCATGCCGATGATTACCTCTGTAGCCGGTCTTACCATAGGCTGTACCGAGACCCCCTGGATGCTCGCTGAAGGCTCGTGTTTCTTTGCCACGGAGATGATCTCATCGTAGGCGTTACCCACATCCGTCTCGTTATTCAAGTTCAGTTTTACCCCTCCGATATCGGTTTTATGCAGGATATCGGGGGAGATTATTTTGAGGACCACCGGGAAACCGAATTCACGGGAGTGGGCGATTGCCTCCTCCCTGGTGCGGGCAAGCCTGATCTCGGTAGTGTTTATCCCCACTTCTTTCAAGATTTGCTTCGACTCCAGCTCGGTGAGGGATGTCCTCTTCTCTTTTCTAGCTGCAGTGATTATCTGATCTATGACCATAAGGCGATGCTCCTTTTTAGTACTACAATGTAGGTTTTACCGCTTAGAAGACGGGCTTATAGACCCGGGTAGGGGTTCCATCCGGCGTCGCAAAGTTTAAAAAAGCGACCCCGATGGGATTTGAACCCACGATCTCCGCCTTGACAGGGCGGTGTGTTAGGCCGCTACACCACGGGGCCGAAACATGAAGCGCTCAGTAGGGGATTGTACCAATAATTGACTTGCCTTGTCAAGATAATCGTCTTCTGATAAGCTTTTTATACGGAGGTAACGATATGGGTAAGCGAGATTTTAGACATCGGGAGAGCAAGAAACCTAAAAAAGATGCCAAACAAACGCCTATCGTAACGATCATTCAACCGCCGACAAACGTTGAAGTGGTAAAAAAAGCTAGGAAAGAAAAGGGGGATACAGAAGAAGAGGGGTAATGGCCGCCTATCAGGAACTATATGTTAGCGGGCAGCTTGAGGAGCGTGTAGTCCGCGCACGCGCTGTCCTGAGTGATTGCCAGCTCTGCCCCCGACGCTGCTGGGTAGATCGCCTCCATGGAGAGACAGGCACGTGTCGAACCGCCGCAGAGTCCTCGGTATCAAGTTATGGGCCTCACTTTGGTGAGGAAGCTCCACTGGTAGGCCTCTATGGCTCGGGGACGATCTTTTTCACCCACTGCAACCTGAGATGCATGTTCTGCCAGAACTACTCCATCAGCCAGCTGGGCGATGGAAAGGTAGCAACTACTGGAGAGATGGCAAAGATGATGCTTGCCCTTCAAGAGCGGGGCTGCCACAATATAAACCTGGTTACTCCCACACATGTCGTCCCGCAGATAATGGAGGCACTATATATCGCTGCGGGATCAGGGCTCTCAATCCCTCTTGTCTACAATTGCGGCGGCTACGAATCGGTGGAAACACTGAAGCTGCTTGATGGCGTTATCGATATATATATGCCCGACATGAAATATTCCGATGAGTTGAACGCCCGCAGGTTTTCTGGCGTCAGGGATTACCCCGCAGTGAACCGTGCGGCGGTAAAAGAGATGCACCGCCAGGTCGGTGACCTCCAGATAGACAAGCGCGGTATTGCCAGGCGGGGTCTCCTTATCAGGCACCTAGTTTTACCGAACGGGATCGCGTGGACAGAGGGGGTGGTCCGATTCATCGCCGAAGAGATCTCCCCACAAACCTATTTGAACGTTATGGCGCAGTACTATCCCGCTAATCGTGTTTTAAAGATTCCCGTGCTTTCCCGTCCTCTGCGCAATGAGGAGTTTATTGAAGCGGTGAATCTGGCCCGCGAGCACGGACTGGAGAGGTTGGATGGCATGAGGACACGTTCCCTGGCAATAAAAAGGGGTTAATGAATGGAACAACCGGTAGCGCTGCACGCCGTGATCTATGGAATGGTACAGGCAGTGAACTTTCGCACTTTTGTGCTGCGCAACGCCAAGGCACTGGGGCTTACTGGCTATGTAAGAAATATCTCCCGTGATCATACGGTGGAGGTGGTAGCTGAGGGAGAGCGGGAGAAACTGGAGCAGCTATTAGGTCAGCTAGAGGTGGGACCACGCTTCGCATCGGTGAAGCGGGTGGAGGTAGACTGGTCGGAGTACAGCGGAACATACAGAAAATTCAGGATAGGGTCTTAGATACCCTTCTTTCGTACGGCAACCTCCAGGCTTCTAACCTCAGTTACTCCCTTAAGCGACGATACCATGCCCAGCAGGGTATTGGCGAAGATCTGCCTGGTGAACTGGTTGAGTATGACGGGAGAACCGTTTACAAAGAGCAGTGTATCGTCTCCCCTCTTACCGATGATCCGCTCATTTATGAAATCGGCTATCCCTGATATAGATTCCATGGAGAACTGCGGGACGTCCACATCGAGTTTATCATCGCTCACGATGGCTTTTAGCTCCCCGGGGTCACAGCGCAGACCTTTATTCAACTTCTTACTGTAAACCTCGATCTTGGGTACATGTGCGTGGTGAAATCCCTCGATGAAAATGATGTCGAAATCTTCGCCGAGCAGGCGCAATATCTCATCAATGGAGTCATTACCATCCTGGAGCTTGATCAGGGCCAATCTCTGTGGCGCACTGATGGCCACCGCGTCACTTCCCGCCTCGGTATAGCGCCAGGTGTCCTTACCCTGCTTATCAATATCGAAGTCCTTGCAGGCATGCTTTACGGTGGCCACACGGTATCCCCGCCCCTTGAATTCAATGACAAGCCGTTCCACCAGCGTGGTCTTGCCCGACTGTGACTGACCCACTATGGAGACAATAGGAAGCATTTTACCGACCTCTCTTTCCCGGAAATCGTTTTTTTATTTGAGACCGCTGAAATAGAGGTGCAGGATACTTCCTGCCGGGGGTCTGGGGGTGTCCCCCAGCTTAAAAAGCCCCCCAAGATTGGGGGATTAGGGGGTTGATTGAAACTATTTCAGCAGTATACATTTATATATAGTTATTCCTCACTCCAGTCAAGCATGAGTACTTTGACTGTCTCACCCTGATCGACTGACGCAACGTCCTCGGGGACAATCACCAGACCATTGGCGCGGGACATGGAAGTGAGGATTCCCGATCCCTGAGGCCCGGTGGTGCGGGCAACGTAGTGATCGCCTTCCCTGCTAACGATTGCACGGGCGAATACGCGGCGACCATCAGTGTTCTTGATATGTCCTTCAAGCGTCGCTTCGATCGTGGGCTTAGATAGATTAATTTTCCCCATCATCTTGAGGATGGCGGGTCGGGCGAAGACCTCAAAGGTGATCATCGAGCTGACCGGGTTTCCTGGTAACCCCAGGTGGGGTACCCCCTTAATGATACCGAAAGCAAGGGGTTTGCCGGGCTTCATCCTCACTGTCCAGAATGATACCTCCCCCTGTTTTGCCAGCACGTCCTTCACCAGGTCGTAGTTACCCATGGAGACCCCCCCCGAGGTGATAAGCATGTCTGCAGTGAGAGCCTCTCTTATTTTGTCCTCGATATCCTTCACGCGATCCCTGGCGATACCCAGAACCTGGGGGATACCCCCGTAACGCAGTACCTGTGCCGCCGCGCTAAAGCTGTTGCTGTTATAGATCTTACCTGTGGGGAGAGGCTGCCCCAGCTCTATCAGCTCGTCGCCGGTAGCAAGAATAGCGATTACAGGGCGGCGAATTACCCGGATTGTTTCCTTGCCCAATGATGCAAGTACGCCTATCTCCGAAGGACGAAGCACCGCTCCCTTATTCAAAACCAGCTGTCCCGTAGAGATATCCTCGCCGGCATGACGAACATTTTTCCCCTTTGTCACCTGGTTGAGCACGCCTATCCTGAAGGGGGGGCGCTCACGGTGTGGAGTTTCATCGGTATGCTCGAATTGCACAACGCTATCAGCGCCATCGGGAACAGGCGCCCCCGTCATAATGCGTAGGGCTGTGTTGGTACTAACCTCCTCTTTCGGTAAATCGCCTGCCTTGACCTCGCCGATAACAGTGAGGTAGATGGGTGATGTAGTGGTTGCACCAGCAACATCCTCTGCTCTAACAGCATAGCCATCCATAGCAGAATTATCTCGCGGGGGGACATCGATGGCAGAGTAGACGTCCTCATCCAGTACCTGACCTAGGCATTCAAGGATGGGCTTCTCCTCAGCGTTCAGCACCGAGAAATAGCTGAGGACTTTATCAAGGGCTTCTTCCACGCTTATCATTGGGCTTCTCTTTCCAGAAGTGTCCTTGCCCGCTCAAGATCGGCTTCAGAGTTGATATTGAAAAAGCTCAGGTGCTGCGGGTCGAATTTATCGATATCGGCGCTGTCAACGTACCGTACCCTTACTGAAGGGAAAAAATCGACAATCCTGCGTTTCCCTTCATCCAGCGTGGCTTTAATGGGCGTAAGGCATTTCTTCGAATAGATAGCGTGGAGCGGCTCTAACTCGTCATCAACCCGCGGGATCACGACATCGTAGCCAGTGGAGAGTGCCATAATGTGACGAAGTAAGGCGATATTCAGGAAGGGCATGTCGCAGCCTACTACCAGGGAATGCGAAGACTTCGCCTCTTTGAGGCCGGAATAGATACCTATCAGGTTACCTTTGCCCGGGTAGCTGTCAAATACCATTTTAATGCCCAGGTCGGGGAGCTGGTGGCTTGATGAGGTGACCACGATAATCTCATTTCCTAACACGGAAAGCCGTTCGATCACTCGCTTAATAAGGCTACGGCCGCCTATTTCCTCCAGTGCCTTGTCCCGACCCAGCCTCATGCTCTTGCCGCCGGCAAGCACGATCGATGTCATTGCCATACTGTATTGTAGCACCATCACAGTGGAAAGGGAATTTATCGACCTTGCCGTTCGTTATATAGACACCGCTGAGAAAGAGGTGCAGGATACTTCCTGCCGGGGGTCTTGGTGTGTACCCAGATGTATAAGTCCCCCAGGATTGGGGGATTAGGGGGTCGATTGAAACTATTTCAGCGGTCTCATATAAATAGCAGATTATAGTAGTTAAGGCGGTAGTGTGTAGCGAATGTTTTCCGGAAGTCTATGATGTAGACTCACTGCCTGAGAGTAGCGTCCAACTCCTTCGATAGGCGATCGAATGTCTTTTGCTGGTCTCTGTTTACTTCTTCGTCGGTGAGCGTGCGGCTGGGCGACTGATACTCTATTCTGAAGGCAAGTGATTTTTTCCCATGGGATACCTGCTTGCCGGAATAAACGTCGAAGAGAGTGACCCTCGTTACCAGAGGGGAGTCCTCGATAATATCCTGCACGCTCTCTGAGGGGGTCTCTGCATGCACCTCTACGGCGATGTCCCGCAGGGTGATGGGAAACCTTGGTATGGGGTGATACTGCCGGGGAGCTGTTGTTGCCGGGAGCAATATTTGCAGATCGATTTCGAATAAGATTATAGGGTGGATGGATATGTCGAAGTATTCGGCAAGTCTGGGATGAAGCTCTCCTAAAGTACCCGCATTTTCGCCTTCAATCATGATCGTCGCTCTGCTGCCCGGGCTGAGCGTAGTGTCGTCCGTTGGCTTAAAAACCGCCATAAAGCCAAGGTGTTCAAAGAGGGTCTCTAATATCCCCTTAGCATCAAAGAAATCCAGCATATCGCTCTCGCCATGCCAGGAGCGGTCGTGGCGGGTGCCGCAGAGTACCCCTGCAAGCATATGACGCTCCTCAGGGAGGTCTCCCGTCCGCGGGAAGTAGACCTTGTCTACCTCGAACAACCTGATACCATTCTCTTCGTGCTTCTCATTAGCGGAGAGGACCTGGAGGAGACCGGGGCGCAGAGTGGTGCGCAGATATTCCTGTTCGGTAGTTATCGGATTGGCGATCTTTAGGGGGGCTGTCTGGGGAAATATTCGCTTCAGCGTGTCGATGCTGGTGAGTGAGTAGGTGACCACTTCCTGCATACCGCAGCCAACCAGGATATCGCTTATTCTCATTTTAAGCGCGCGAATGGGGTCAGGTATGTACGCCGGCAGAGCTCCGCTGGGCAGGGTTGTCGGGAGATCGTCGTAGCCGATTATACGCGCTATCTCTTCCACAAGATCTTCGGCCAGGTGGACATCGGTACGCCAGTATGGTATAGCGACCTGTAGTTCTCCCGTGCCTATCAGCGTGCACTGAAAACCCAGAGATTCGAGCACCGTAACTATATTTTCGTACGATATCTCTATACCCAGAACCCGTGCTACCTTCCTGGTGGTAAGGGATATAGGGTCGACTTCCTTTTTGCCGGGATAAATATCGATGATACCGCTGGCGATTTTTCCGCCGGATATCTCGGCTATCAACTGGGTGGCGCGCTTTAATGCCGGCAGGGGAAGCTCAGGGCTCAAGCCCTTCTCGAAGCGGAGTGACGCCTCGCTGCGCAGCTTGAATCTGGTAGAGGTACGCCGGATGCTGGCTGCATTGAAATTCGCTGACTCCAG
>JAVLBD010000057.1:0-8523 GCA_031581405.1 Dehalococcoidia bacterium | reverse complement strand
CCACCATCAGCCAGCTCGGCTATATGATGCTGGGTATGGGAGCGGTAGGGATAGGTTATGCCAGCGGTCATCTCGATGAGCATCACGCCATGGCACTGGGTGTAGCGGTGGCAATCTTCCATTTGTTCACCCACGCCTTCTTCAAGGCTCTCCTCTTTCTGGGTTCGGGGAGCACCAGCCATGCGACCGGTACCTTCGATATGAGAAAGATGGGTGGGCTGCGGAAGATACAACCATGGACATACGCCACATTCATCATAGGCTCGTTGAGCCTTGCCGGAATCTGGCCACTGGCGGGCTTCTGGAGTAAAGAGGGCATCCTGCATGAGGCAAATGCATATGCTCCGGTCTTATTCTGGCTGGCGATGATTACCGTCTTTATGACTGCCTTCTATATGTTCCGGGCGGTATTCCTCACCTTCCACGGGGAATACCGGGGTGGTGAAGAAGGTAATCACGGACATGGCCTCCATGAGTCGCCAAAGATCATGATCATCCCGCTTATTATCCTGGCTATATTTGCGGTTATTGCGGGTTGGCTGCCGGTTGGCGATTACCTGGGGGCGGACGTTGACTTCAGCTTTTTTGGTGCCCTCACCAGTTGGCTGGCCTGGGTATCGCTCATTTTCGGATTCGCTGGTATCGCGCTGGCCTATGCCATATATGGAAGGAAATTGCTGTCAGCGAAATCTATTGGGAAGAGCCTCGGCCCCATCTATACATTACTTATCCGCAAATATTTAATCGATGAGCTCTACGAGAGAGTCTTTCTTATGAGATTCTTAGTTGACGGCTTTTTCGTTGCACTTCAATGGATGGATACACATATCGTTGATGGTCTCGTGAACGGCGTCGCCATTGTTACAGTGACGGGTGGGAAAGTAATGCGGAGGCTGGAAACGGGACAACTACAGGTCTATGGGCTGGCGATATTTATTGGCATACTGGCTATAGTGGCTTTTCTATTTATGTTTAATTAGTAACTAGGAGGAAAGGTTGGATTTTCCCTATCTCTCGGCTATCATCTTCCTCCCCGTCATCGGGGCAATTATCATTGCCCTGCTCCCCGGGTCTAACCCCCGGCGGATAAAGCTTACCGCTGCTCTTTTCACCGCCGTTTCTTTCGCCCTTTCTCTGGCCCTCTTTGCCATGTTCGACCGCTCGGTTGACGGGCCACAGTTTGTGGAACAATTTTCATGGATCCCGGCATTTAATGTCCAGTACTTCTTGGGCGTTGACGGTTTGAGCCTGCCCCTAGTACTCCTTACCACGTTCATTGGCTTTCTCGCAGTGCTCATATCGTGGAAGGTAGACCTCAGGATCAAAGAATACTTCGTCTGGCTCCTGTTGTTGGAGATGGGCATACTGGGTGTGTTCTGCTCCCTGGACCTGATTCTATTCTTCATTTTCTGGGAGGTAGAGCTAATACCGATGTATATGCTCATATCTATCTGGGGCACGGGAAGGAAGGAATACTCGGCCATCAAGTTTGTCCTGTATACACTCTTCGGCAGTGCCTTTATGCTGGCCGGTATACTGCTCCTCTATTTGCAGGCGGGCACCTTCGACATGATAGTACTGGCAGGAATGGGACTCGATTCCATCCTAAGCTCAGTGATGGCAGGCGGAATATTCTTCCTTATCATCGTTGCCTATGCCATTAAACTTCCAATTTTCCCCTTACATACATGGCTTCCCGATGCGCATACCGATGCCCCCACCGCGGTGAGCGTGGTTCTTGCTGGTGTACTCCTCAAGATGGGGGGATATGGAATGATCAGGGTCTCGGTTAGCATTTTCCCTGAGACTGCGGAGAGATATGCGCCGCTCTTCGTTGTGATAGCTGTGATCGGCGTGATCTACGGTGCGGCGTTGACGCTGCGGCAGACCGATTTAAAGAAACTGATCGCTTACAGCAGCGTGAGCCATATGGGCTTTGTCCTGCTGGGTATTTTTGCTCTATCAGAGGTAAGCATGACCGGTGCCGTACTGCAGATGGTCAGCCACGGCGTTATAACAGGACTCCTGTTTACCATGGTTGGACTAGTCTACTATAAAACTCATGAACGCAGCATCCCCAGGCTGGGCGGGCTGGTGCGCCAGATGCCTGTCATTGCAGTCGTGTTTAGCATTGCCGGCTTCGCTGCCCTGGGACTCCCTGGCACCAGTGGTTTCGCTGCCGAGGCCATAACCTTCGTTGGTAGCTATGGCAGCACGATGGTTTCCGGCATTCAGATATATACCATTCTGGCAATTACGGGTGTGGTGTTTGGTGCAGGATATATCCTGTGGATGCTGCGGCGCGTGTTCTATGGCCCGCCATGGGATGAATATAATGGTGTGCCCGATGCCGACAGGCTGGAAAAGGTGTATATTTTCGCGTTTGTAGCGGTGATTATGCTAATCGGGCTCTATCCCGTCATATTTACCAATGTCATTAAGATGGGCATTCAGCCGATTGTAGGGATTTTCAATGGTTAGGATAATAGTGGCGGTTGGAGCCGTGATTGTTGATGAGAAAGAGCGGGTTTTGCTGGTGAAGCATGTGCCGGGAAGGAATGGTTTCTGGCAGGGGAAATGGATCTGCCCCGGGGGCAAACTGGAATTGGGGGAAAGTATCGGGGAGGGAATCATCAGGGAGGTTAAGGAAGAAACCGATCTCGATATAGAACTTGATACTCTCCTACCTCCATTTGAGCGGATAGTGAAGTCGGATGGCGAGACAACGCTTCATGTAATTTATATCGATTCTCTAGCACGCCTGGTCGGTGGGGAATTCCGACCGGGAAGCGACGTGGGCGAAGGCATTTGGATTTCTCGCGAAGAACTTCCTGAGATATGGGACGAGCTACACAGGGATACGCAGAAGCTGCTCGAGATAGCGAAGGTTTCTAGATGCAAAGCCGTAGAAGGAGCGATTATTGGACCTTTATCTCCTATCACCTGAGATAAGCCTGTTGGCCGTGGCCTTGGCTGTAATTCTCCTCGACCTGTTTGTCAAGGAAAAATGGATACTGGGATGGGTAAGCGTTACCGGGGTCATCGTGTCTGCCATCTTTGCCTTATCACTGTGGGGCAGAGTAGAAACTTCCTTCGGTGGTGCGCTCGCAGTTGATCAATTCTCCATCTTCTTCAGCCTCCTTTTCCTGGGAATTGCAGCGCTGATACTCATCTCCTCCACCGAATATTCACGCAAGTTCGCCGCCTTCCGCGCGGAATACTACGCCCTGCTGCTCCTGGCCACTTCAGGAATGATGCTCCTGGCATCTACCAGAGAGCTGATCTCAATATTCGTTGCATTAGAGCTGACCGGAATCTCTCTTTATGTCTTGGCCGGATTTTTAAAGGATCCCAAGTCCAGCGAGGCGGGATTGAAATACCTGCTCCTGGGTGCGGTGGCCAGTGCGGTGCTGCTGTACGGTATGGCGCTGGTTTACGGGCTTACGGGCACCACCTATCTTGACGAGATCGCCGCGGCTATATCGTCTCAGGGGATAGTGGGCAGCCCGGCTCTCCTGATGGGTATTGTACTGCTGGTGGCTGGATTCGGATTCAAGATTGCCACTGTTCCCTTCCAGATGTGGGTTCCCGATGTTTACGAAGGGGCGCCCACCCCCGTTACCGCCTATCTTTCCGTGGCCAGTAAAGCGGCGGGCTTTGCGGTCATACTCAGGGTATTTTATGAGGCCTTAGGGCCGGCGAACCTGGACTGGGGGATGATATTCGCCGTGCTTGCCGCCATCACGATGACTGTTGGCAATATCGTCGCCCTTACGCAGAAAAACATCAAGCGCATGCTGGCGTACTCCAGCATCGCCCAGGCGGGCTACATCTTGATCGGGCTGGCGGCGTTTACTACGGAGGCGAGCAGTGCAATAATGTTCTTCTTAGCCTGCTATGCACTTACCAATCTAGGGGCTTTTATTGCAATCATTGCTATCTCTAATAAGATCAATAGCGATGAGATAGCTGATTATTCTGGCATGGTACGTCGAGCCCCGTTATTTGCCTTGGCCCTGGCTCTCTGCCTCATCTCACTTACCGGCATTCCCCCTACAGCAGGGTTCATGGCCAAGATTTACATATTCAGCGCCGGCGTAAACGCTGATCTGCTGTGGCTTGTTATCATCGCCGTGATTAATTCTGTCATTTCCGCATACTACTATTTAAGGGTTGTGCGAGTGATGTTTTTGGGAGAGCCTTTATCGGAGGAGCGGGTACATGCCTCAAGTGGGCTCCGCGTCGCGCTCGCCCTCGCCTGCCTCGGAGTATTGCTGCTCGGTATTTACCCCTGGATACTGATGAAGTATTCAGAGATTGCAGCGATCGTCTTTCTGCCTTGACACCACTACGGAGCAATGATAGACTTCCCAATGCACCATGGCCTTCGAATATTTGTTGATCTGATTAGGTTTTAGGAGCGGCTCTTGAAAAGGGTTGGTATTCTTTATCATCCAAAGATAGCTGCTGCTAAGGCTTTTGCCGAGGAGCTGGCAGGTTTTTTGCCCTCTCTCAATGCAGTTGTATGGCTTTGTTCTGCCTGGGATGAGGAGGTTGCTAAGGCACAGATTGGGAACACGGAACTGGTTCTCAGTATTGGTGGCGATGGCACCATATTGCGGGCGGCGCGTGCTGTTGCCCCTCAGTCCATTCCTATTGTGGGAATAAATCTGGGTAGGCTCGGTTTTATGACCGAGATGGGTGTTGACGAGGCTCGCGACAGGCTGGCTGATTTATTGGCGGGGGAAGGATGCATTGATGAGCGGGCTATGCTTCAGGCGGAGCTGGCAGGCAAAGAGTCTTTTCATGCCTTGAACGACATTGTCGTAGGGCGGGGTGACGTGTCTAGGGTTATTCACGTGGAGACCATCATCGATGGTGCCCATTTAACGACATATAAAGCGGATGGGGTGATACTCTCCACCGCGACAGGAAGTACGGGCTACTCCCTGGCAAGTGGTGGTCCCATCCTTCATCCCCAATCCAGGGAGATCCTTCTAAATCCCATTTCTCCTCATCTAACCTTCTCCAATGCGATGGTTCTTCCAGCTACATCTATCGTTGAATTACGGGTACGCACTGACCATCAGGCCATATTGAGCATAGATGGCCAGATTAACCTGGCACTGGAGAGCGGGGACACTGTTAAAGTAAATCTCAGCCCTCATGTAGCCCGTTTTCTAAGGACGCAGCCACCAACGTTTTTCTATGGAACCTTGATGAAGAGGCTGGTACATAAATGAAGGCAGAAAAGGCACGCATTAACGACATACCTCAAATTCGCAAGCTGGTCAATTACTTTGCTGATAAGGGTGAAATGTTACCCCGTGCACTCAGTGAACTCTATGAGAATATGAGGGACTTTGTCGTGGTACGGGATGGAGAGAAATTAGTAGCATGTGCTGCGCTTCATATATTCTGGTCCGATCTTGCCGAGATCAGGGCTGTTTGTGTTGCCGAGGAGATACAGGATAAAGGCGCCGGGGCCTTACTGATGCAGGCCTGCCTGGAAGAGGTAAGAAGCATGGGGATCGAGACCATCTTTTGTCTCACATATGTACCCAGTTTCTTCGAGCGGTTTGGCTTTCGCCAGGTAGATAAAATTGAGCTGCCACGTAAGGTATGGGGTGAGTGTCTCCGCTGCCCAAAGTTCCCTGACTGCGATGAGGTAGCCATGATATATAATATGGAACCTCCAAGCTAATGCAAGAACGAACTGTAGAGAGCAGGCAAATATACGAGGGTCGACGGATTAAGCTTCACGTTGATAGGGTGGTACTTCCCGATGGCAGGGAGACCACGCGGGAGGTGGTGGACCACCCGGATTGCGTCGCTATTGTAGCTGTCGATGCGGAGAATAATGTCATGCTGGTGCGACAGTTCCGCTACGCATTGGCTCGTGAGCTTCTTGAGATACCCGCCGGCGTTATCGAACCGGGTGAGGAGCCCATACAGAGCGCCTTCAGGGAGCTAGAGGAGGAGACTGGATATACTGCCGCGAAGATGGAGCGGCTTGGTGGGTTCTACAGTAGCCCGGGATGTTTTACCGAATTTTTACACCTTTTCCTTGCCACAGAGCTTGAGCCTGGACATAAAGCTGTTCAAGAGGATGAGATTATAGAGGTTATACCCGTTCCTTTGGAACAGGTACACAGCCTGATTACCTCTGGTGAGCTGCGGGATGCCAAGAGCATCGCTGGACTTCTCGCCCTACCTCTACACCTGGGGACGAACAAAGCATGAAAATATGCCTCCTTTGCAATAGGGGGAATATGTACAGCGGGGGTCAGGGAATTTACCTGTATTACCTGTCCCGAGAGCTCCAAAGATTAGGGCATGAGGTTCATGTCGTTGTAGGGCCCCCTTACCCCGATATACCTGATGGTGTTACCGAACACCGGGTGGAAAACCTGAATCTTTTCGAATTCGGGTTCCCCAAGAAAGACCCCTTCCGTATCTTTACCCCGCTCAACCTCTACGAGTTGGCTTCGATAAGGTTGGGGATGTTCCCCGAGATGTTCTCATTCAGCTTCAGGGCCTATCAGAAAGTACGCCAGCTGCTTCGTCACGGCCATTTCGATATTATTCATGACAATCAGACCCTGGGCTACGGCGTACTGATGATGAAGTCCTTTGGGATCCCCATTGTGGCCACTGTACACCACCCCTTACCTATCGATAGAAAGACCGATATTGCCTATATAGATAATGCGTGGGAGAGGTTTGGCCGAATATGTTTTTACCCTTTCGTAATGCAACACCTGGTGGCTGGGAGGATGGATCGAGTGGTTACGGTCTCAGAGAGCGCTGCAGAAGAGACTAGGAACGCATTCAGGGTTTCCCGTGATAAGATAAGGGTGGTCTACAATGGCATAGATACCGATATGTTTCGGGATTCAGATGGTAAGCAGAAGGAGCGAGGCCGCCTGGTCGTCGTGGCCAATACACGGGACCGAAAAAAAGGGATCATTTATCTGCTTCGCGCCCTAAAGCTGCTGCGTGAAGAGATGGATGTTAAACTCACTATTGTAGACCGTGGAGCTCCAGATAACGAGTATACACCGGTACTGGTGGAAAGATTGGGGCTCGATGACAGTGTGGAATTTACCGGAAAGGTGAGTGTGGAGGAAGTGGTTGGGTTCTACCGTAAGGCGGAGATAGCTGTTGTCCCCTCTTTATATGAGGGATTTTGCCTTCCTGCTGCAGAAGCGATGTCATGTGGTCTACCCGTAGTCGCCACCACGGCGGGAGCGCTTCCTGAGGTGGTAGAGGATGGGGAGAGCGGAATATTAGTACCGCCACGGGATCACTCTGCCCTGGCCGGGGCGATAAAGCGTCTTCTTTCCGATAAGCCCTTGCGTCAGACGATGGGAGAAAAAGGGAAGGAAAGGGTGCAAAAACACTTTACCTGGGAGGAAGCGACAAGGAAGACTCTGGAAGTATATCGGGAGGTCCTGTAGTGCTTACGGTTAATTTCAAACTTTTCAAGGTAAGTAACGGCGATAGGTTTCTAGATGTGGGCTGTGGTGAGGGGAGGCACAGCTACGAAGCATATCGCCTTAACAATGGCAGTGGTATTACATGTGCCATGGACCTCGACGACTTGGGCCTTAAGAAGACCAAGTATGTGCTGGATCATATGGATCAACAGAATGGGTTCAGTGGTAACCGGAACGTGCTGTGTGGCGATGCCTTGAATCTTCCGTTCAAGGACGCCTCGTTCGATAAAATTATCTGCTCTGAGGTTATGGAACACGTTGATGATCCCGATCAGGGTATCGAGGAGATGGTGCGGGTACTCAGGAGGGGAGGGCTGCTGGCGGTCACCGTTCCCACCTATGTACCCGAAAAGACATGCTGGATACTGGATTCGGACTACTACAACCATCCAGGAGGGCACGTCAGGATATTTACCGCGCAGGGGCTGGTTAGAGTACTGCATCGCCATAGCTTGCGAATTTATGCAATTCGCTATGAGCACGCCTTCCATTCGATCTACTGGATCATGCGATGCATCTTTGGCCTGAAGAATGAGGAGGCGAGGATACCGGATTTGTACCTCAGGTTTCTAGAGCTTCAGATAACGACAAAGTCACTATTTGTATCAAGGGTAGAACGCTTCTTCAATTTCATCTTTCCTAAGAGCATCGTGATATATACTAAAAAGATTTAGTATAGGGAGAACCAGAAGTGAAGATATGTCTCCTGTGCTATCGGGGGAATAAATACTGTGGCGGTCAGGGGATTTACCTCTATTACCTGTCTCGGGAGCTTCACCGGCTGGGTCATGAAGTAGACATAATCGTTGGGCCGCCCTACCCTGATGTTCCTGAAGGGGTCAGGGCGCACTATCTTGATAGCTTAAACCTCTACGACCGAAGGCATGATGGGCAAAGTGCCTTGTCTGCGGAAAAACCCTTCCATCTCCTCACCCCGTTCAACCTCTTCGAGTTTGGCGGGACTAAGCTGGGCATGTTTCCGGAGATGCTCACATTCAGCCTTAAGGCCTATCTAAAGATAAGG
>JAVLBD010000056.1:0-8793 GCA_031581405.1 Dehalococcoidia bacterium | reverse complement strand
GGCAGGAAGTATGCTGCACCTCTTTTTCAGCAGTCTCTTATATTGACAGGATAGCTTCAATAGCCCCTTTGATAGCTTATTTATCACTATGTTTCAGTATCTCCTGAGGCCCGAACAAGCATAATCGGAGTGTTCCCTCCGTGCAGGACTTTGTCTGCAGTGCTCCCTAACGTCCAACGATCCATACCTGAACGACCATGTGTCGACATCGCAACTAAATCGGCGTGTATTTCGTCGGATATCCTGATAATATCTTTTGCCGGTTCACCAACGACAACCTTGGACGAAGTCTTGATTCCTTTTTCTTTTAACCCGGCACCTAATGTGTCCAGGTAATCTTTCTTCTTTGCTACTATCTTGCTTATGTCATCCGGGCCATAAGATTGATTTGAAGCCTCTCCTGGGATGCTATAAAAGAATTGGACAGGCGCAACTACATGAAAGAGGACGATCTCCACTTTGAGCTTAGAGGCGAGCTCCCCTATATAGGGAATTATTGCTTCACTTTCCTTTGATCCATCCAAGGGAACAAGTGCCTTCTTAAATATTTGCTTTTTACGCCTTTCGGGTCTTGTAACATTGGCCCTGATAAGCAACATCGGTTGCTCCGTAACACTCACTACTTTGGCTGCTACACTTCCCATTATCCAACGCCTTATGCCAGATTGACCGTGAGTAGCCATCACAATGAGACCAATCTTCTGTTCCTCCGCGTAGTCCACAATCTGCTCAGCACTATGACCGGCGAAAAATACTGAATCCACTTTAATCGATTTTATACTCCGTTTCTCGAAATGTTTTTTAATGTTCTGCTTTGTGATCTCTACAATTTTATCTACGTATGCACGGTGCATATGGTCATGCTCGTCATCAGCCGACTCGGCAACATGCATCAGGGTTATCTGAGAGCCCATAGATCCTGCAAGCTCCTCAGCGTAAGGTAGTGCAATCTCTGCAAGGTCTGAACAGTCCAGGGGAACCAGAATTTTGTTATACATGTTTAACCTCCCATATAACCTGCTATGCAATTTTGCCACAGCTTTCACCAAAGTGCAACGACTTTGTCAGGATTATGTTATTTCGAGCTGCCAGCGTGCACTGTCTTTTTCAGAAGTATTAAGTAACTACTGAGGGAAAAGACACTTTTTTAATAATGCAGAGTTTTTTTAAAATAGTCTTAATCAACCCCCTATATCCCCCAATCTTGGGGACTTCTAAAGCTGGGGTACACCCCCAGACTCCTTGCAAAAAGTAGCGTGCGCCTCTTTTTCAGCGTTCTCTATGTCATTCCGAACTTGTTTCGGAATCGCAAGGTTAATACACTGAAACGTAAGATGCTGAAATTAATTCAGCATGACAATCATAACAACTTAGCAGGACAACGTGGCATGCTTCCTGGATCATCCGGTCAAGCCGGATGATAACCACTTGGCCGATGATGATCTCAGGCCCCCGCCAGAAGGCTCTCTCTCTGGACTCCCTTTACTACAAAGCTGTCTCTAGTTGGAACGGATGCTCCAACCTACGCATAAATCCACAGCCCTGGTCACTCCGCTTTCCCGTCGGCCACGGGGCACCTCTTGTTCAGCGGTCTCCTAGTGCTGTCGAGCCAATATGGTCAGCCTATTAGCCCAATAATTAACGTGACATAATTACCGAATAGGGGCGGATAGTTAGTAGGCGACGTTAGATAAATTCAGGGAAATATGGCAAGAAATGACACGGGGCAATAGCACATAGTACAATAAGCGAACTGCCAAACAGAACTAGTGCAACAAAATTGGAGATAAGGAGTTAACGGATAATGAAAGATGGGAAACGTAGCAAACTTCCTTTCCCCAGCATGACGGTAGGGGTAATGGGATCAGCGGGTGGGAAAATACCGGATGATGTACGAAAGAAGTTACGTCATCTCGGTGCCGAAATAGGGAAGAGGGGATATGTGCTGGTAACGGGGGCCTGCCCCGGATTACCGCATGAGGCAGTTAAAGGTACCAAGGCAGAAGGAGGGGTTGTGGTAGGTGTTTCCCCTGGCCTGAACTTGGAGGAACATGTGATTAAGTATCACTCGCCTACCATTGGCTATGATGCAATAGTATATACCGGAAGTGGCCTTATGGGGCGGGAAATTGAGAATATTAGAAGCTGCGACGTAGTTATCTTCGCCGGGGGCCGCTCCGGCACGTTGGGGGAGTTTGCCATCGCCTACGATGAGGGAAAGGTCATTGGGGTACTGGAGAGCACCGGAGGAATAACGCAGCACTTGAGTACTATCATTGCAATGGTGAAGAAGGATACGGGAGCAATCGTATGCTACGATAGTGACCCGAAACGACTCTTAGATAAACTAGAGAACGTTTACAAGGAACAACTCCTTCCACGATATTTGAAAATCATGAATGGCCATGATCCGGATGGGCTGCTTGAGTCCGATCCTGTCACTCTTATGTGAAAGGATTAAAGGTAACGGTGAAACATCAACCAAATTTTGTATGTATGACATTGCTGAAATAGTCTTGATGAACCCCCTGACCACCCAATCTTTGGGGACTTTTAAAGCTGGGGGCACCCCCAGACCACCGACGCGAAGTATCCTGCACCTCTTTTTCAGCGGTCTCTGAAGTCTTCACCGTTTGCTCATTTGGAACAAATACGGTGTACATTAATGGGTCAACCGATATAGTAAGTGATAGGGCTTGTGAACGAAGACAAGCAATGGTATAAACTTAGCAGTGAGGAAACTCTCCGTGGGTTGAATTCTATGCACTCGGGTCTTACCAAGGAAGAGTCTGAGACCCGTTTCCTGGAATATGGTCCTAATGAGCTGCCCGTAAAGAAAAAATCCCCTCCTTTTGTTGCCTTTCTGAGACAATTCCTCAGCCCTCTTATTTACGTGCTTCTTATAGCTGCAATCATATCCCTCGCGCTCGAGCACTATGTCGATGCCGGAGTCATCATGGCAGTACTCCTGCTTAATGCCGTCATTGGTTATATACAGGAGACCAGGGCGGAAAAGGCCATGGAGGCCCTGATGCAAATGGTTAAGCCAAATGCCAAGGTAAAACGGGATGGCGTGACACGTTTGATCCCTGCCAGAGATATCGTCCCCGGCGACATCATAATCCTGGAGGCAGGTGACAAGGTGCCGGCAGATGCCCGACTCATCGAGACTAGCAATCTTAAGATAGACGAGGCCATACTTACCGGGGAATCGGTTGCCATTGGGAAACATAGTAAAGCCCTCGATGAAGACGTTTCGCTGGCAGAGAGAAAGAACATGGTGCATATGGGCACCATCGTGAGTTATGGCAGAGCAACTGCCGTGACTATCGCTACCGGCGCTAATAGCGAGATAGGCAATATCGCTCAGACTATACAGGAGTTGCCGACTTCGAAGACTCCGTTGCAAAAAAGTATTGGTAAACTAAGTAAATACCTGGTTATACTCTTCCTGGTTTTCTGTAGTCTTCTGGTAATTATAGGACTTGTTCAAGGTCTTGAATGGTTAGAAATATTCATTGTTGCAGTAGCAGCTGCTGTCGCTGTCATCCCTGAAGGTCTGCCCGCTGTAGTCACAGTCGCATTAGCGCTGGGTATGCGGACAATGGCTCGCCGCAATGCAATAATTCGTCGACTGGTGGCTGTAGAGACCTTAGGATCAGCTACCGTTATCTGTACTGATAAGACGGGAACTTTAACGCGTAATGAGATGACCGTCAGGAAGATTGTTGTTGATAATAAGACTATCGAGCTTTCCGGTGAGGGATATGAACCTATAGGTGAATTCCGTCGAGATGGAGTACTACTTAAACCTGAATACGAATCACCACTCAATTTGTTGCTTAATATAGGCACTATTTGCAACGATGCTCTGCTTTCAACGGATGAGAAGGGTAGCAGTATTCTTGGGGATCCTACGGAAGGTGCACTGGTGGTGGCCGCTGCCAAAGCAGGTATTGACAAGGAGAGTCTAGCAAAGACATTCCCTCGCCTTGATGAAATACCATTTCAGAGCGAGAAGCAGTACATGGCTACATTGCACACTCAGGACGGGAGGCGTGTAGCCTATGTAAAAGGTGCTCCCGAGAGAATTCTATATTTGAGTAAACGTTATTTAAGGGACGGTCAAATCGTACCTTTACTTGATACCGATGTTCAGTACATACAAGAGTCAAGTGAAGCTATGGCTGAAGAAGCGATGAGGGTTCTGGCAATCGCCTACGCCGAACTAACGTCCGATACCGTAGATCTTAAAGAATCAGACCTGAGAGGCAACCTGATTTTCGTTGGACTGGTGGGAATGGAGGATCCACCGAGGGCAGAGGCCATCAAAGCGGTTGCCCTATGTAAGCAGGCTGGAATAAAGGTTGTTATGGTTACAGGCGACAATAGTGTAACCGCTGAGTCGATAGGCCAACGGATAGGTTTATCTCCTGGTAGCTCAGTTACTGGTACTCAGATTGCTGAAATGAGCGATGGAGATTTGCATAACCAGATAGAAGATATCTCCGTATTCGCAAGAGTGGAGCCTCTTCAAAAACTCAGGATAGTAAATGCATTCAAGGGCCGTGGTCATATAGTAGCCATGACCGGAGACGGGGTCAATGATGCACCTGCGCTAAAGGCAACAGATATCGGTATTGCAATGGGCATTAAGGGCACCGATGTAGCGAAAGAGGCGTCTGATGTCGTGCTGGCCGACGACAACTTCGCATCAATTGTGGCTGCTGTGGATGAAGGCAGATCAGTATTCAACAAACTGCGGAATGTCATCTTCTTCGACCTGAGCACTAATATCGGTGAGCTCCTCGCTTTTCTATTATGTCTTATCTTCGTGGGACAATCACCATTATTGGCAGTGCAGATATTATGGGTCAATCTAGTGACCGACTCGGCAATGGGTTTACCATTGGTAGTGGAACCAAAGATTGGTGATGAGCTGAAGCAACCACCTCGTCATCCTAAGGTCGGATTATTATTTCCTGGGCTTCTTTTCAGGGTAGCGTTCCTGGCGGCCATGATGAGCCTTGGGGTATTCGCCATATTTAAATGGTCATATGGCAGGGTAAGCATAGAAGAGGCGCGAACTATGGCTTTCTGCACGCTGGTAGCATTCGAATGGCTACGGGCATTTAATGCTCGCTCTGACGAATACACTGTATTCAAACTGGGTATCTTCCGTAACCGTTTCATGGTACTCGCAGTCGGTGTAGCTATCCTGCTGCAAATGGCTGTGGTATATATTCCATTCATGCAAACTGCCTTCCACACAGTGCCTCTTAGCCTGGAGCAGTGGGGTATCATAATTGGCATAGCCGGTTCTATCTTCATAACGGAGGAATTGAGAAAAGTAATCGCTCCCAAACTCTTTAGCCGAGGTAAGTGGAATCCTGCCTGAATACCATGAGACTGCTGAAATACTCTCAATCAACCCCCTCTATCCCCCAATCTTGGGAGGCTTCTGAAACTGGGGACACCCCCAGCCCCCCGACAGGAAGTATCCTGCATCTCTTTTTCAGCGGTCTCACTCTATTGAAACGATCAAACCCTTGATAATCTAACCTTAATAAAGGATAAGGGAACTGCGGATACAATTTTGCATCACTGCAATTTGTAGCCCTTGCAGTTTCCTCGATAGGTGAGTTAGAATAGCGCAGAGTTGGACATATGCATATAAAGCTTAATTTCTTAGGCGCAGCCCAGAATGTTACAGGCTCGCGGTATTTAGTTGAAGCAAACAACCTGAGGTTTTTGGTAGACTGCGGGCTTTGCCAGGAGAGGGAATGCAGCAATAGAAACTGGGAACCTTTTTCTGTTCCTCCGGATACTCTGGATGCTGTTCTTCTTACCCATGCCCATCTGGACCATTGCGGCCTGCTACCCAAGCTGGTGCGCGAAGGATTTCATGGTCGTATATTCTGTACCGATGCCACTGCTGATATCGTTAAAATCATGCTGATGGATTCCGCAAAGATCCAGGAGGAAGATGCAGCGTATAAGGAGAAAAGGCACAAGCGAGAGAGGAGAAAGGGGCCCCACCCTGAAGTTCCTCTCTATACATCGGATGACGCTAAGGCTTGTTTCCCGCTACTTTCTCCTGTCCGATATGGCGGATCCGTCGATATAGGCAATGATATTTCAGCAACTTTCCACGACGCTGGCCACGTCCTCGGCTCCTCTATGATATTGGTCACAGTTAACCAAAATGGAGAGACGAGAAGTGTTCTCTTCTCAGGAGACGTTGGGCGTTGGGAAAAGCCGATACTCAGGGATCCGACACTATTTGAAGAGGCTGACTATGTATTGGTAGAGTCTACCTATGGTGACAGGCTGCATGAAGATTCTGAAACCATAGGAAAACAACTTGCCGATGTTATCAACTCAACGGTACAAGCACGAGGCAATATATTGGTCCCCAGTTTCGCCCTGGAGAGGTCTCAGGAGGTTCTCTATTACTTGAATACTCTGCTGATGGAGCGCCGAATACCTCGTCTCCTTGTTTTTCTGGATAGCCCGATGGCTGTGAGTATTACGGATGTCTTCAACGAGCATCCTGAACTCTACGATAGTGAGATGATGGAACTAATCCGACAGGGGAGGTCGCCGTTCGACCACCCCGGTCTCACTATGGTCAGGACGGCAGCTCAATCAAAAGCGATAAATAACGTATTCGGAAGTACCATGATAATAGCCGGCTCTGGCATGTGCACCGGAGGCAGGATAAAACATCATCTTGTGACAAACATATCACGTTCTGAGAGCTCTATTCTATTCGTAGGATATCAAGCGGCTGGCACTTTAGGAAGAATTATAGTAGACGGTGCGCAGAAAGTTAGGCTTATGGGAAAGGAATACCCAGTTAGAGCGAGGGTATCCCAAATAAACGGTTTCTCGGCACACGCCGACAGAGACGAGCTCTTTCGTTGGTTGTCGAGTCTAAAGAGGCCACCCAAGCATATATTCGTTGTACATGGTGAACCGGAAGCGGCAAAGAAATTCGCTGATTTCGTCAAGATGAAAACTGGTTGGAATACGTCTATACCGGAGTACGGGCAGGAGTCAATCCTGGACTAGTGTGTGGGGCGTGGGAACAGGTTTTCCA
Source organism: Dehalococcoidia bacterium (assembly GCA_031581405.1). Taxonomy (GTDB): domain Bacteria; phylum Chloroflexota; class Dehalococcoidia; order E44-bin15; family E44-bin15; genus JAAXQM01. The sequence goes on along the minus strand of JAVLBD010000056.1, from coordinate 1,691 downwards.
ATTTCGAGATTGTGATTCTTAATAGGATTTTAAATGGTCGGCATTTCGTATCAATAGATAGACTATGATGAAATAGTCTTGATCAACCCCCTATATCCCCCAGTCTTGGGGGATTTTTTAATACTGGGGGACACCCCCAGACCCCCGGCAGGAAATGTCCTGCACCTCTTTTTCATAGGTCTCAAATAGATAATAGCCTATCGGACTCACCAACGCCAACCGAACAGAACCTTGTTGGTTATCTGGTTGACATACACCAGTATGAAATTATAGAATTACTACTTGGTGACCGTAACGTACCACACTTCAACAGGTACACCCAAGCGATATGAAAAAGGAACCACAGAGTAAACCCCATCAACCGAAAGAGGAGTCCAAATATACAAGTGGTGGCATCCCCATAAAAGGGGTCTACACGCCGCATGACATCAAGGACCTGAAGTATGATAAGGACATAGGAGATCCCGGGGAGTACCCCTTCACCAGAGGTATATATAGCGGCGCGCGGGGTATTGTCTTTGGCCAGCGTCCGGTATTGGGTTACGGCCTGCCTGAGGAAACCAACAAGCGAATCAAGTATCTACTACAGTTCGGTATGGCGTCCCCCAGCGGTATGCCCAGCTACAATCTCACCATGGATATGACCAGTGCCTACGGCTTCGATTCCGATGACCCGCGCATGTCTCAGTGGGTCGGTGTATCGGGCCCGCCGTGCAACTCGATACAGGACAGCGAAGCCATATTGGAGGGGATCCCCTTGGAGGGGGTGTATCATGGAGCGCTGTCCTATGCCCCCAACTGGCGGGTAGCGCATTATATCGCTATTGCCGACAATCGCAGTATACCTCGAAGTAAGCTGATAGGCGCTACCTTAAACGATTCATTACACGGACCCATCGGCGAGGGAGTACACCTTTTCCCTCCGTCCGGCTGCCTCAGACTTATCGTAGATACGCTGAAATTCGTCACCGAGGAGATGCCCTACTTCAGGGCCTGCGACGTACAGGCATACTCCAGCCGTGAGGCGGGGTGTACCGCACCTCAAGAGGCCGCCTTTGCCATCGCCGATATGATAGAGGTGGTACAGGGCTGCCTGAAAAAAGGCCTGGATATCGATAAGCTATCCTCCCACCTTACCTTCTTTTTTGCCTGCTCCAGCGACTTTTTCGAGGAGGTGGCAAAGTTCCGTGCGGCGCGCAAGGTGTGGGCCCAGATTATGAGAGAGCGGTTTAAAGCTAAGAATGATAAAAGCCTGCGTATGCGAATCCAGGTCAAGACATCGGCCTCCACACTGCCTGCGCAGCACCCGCTGCTCAATATTTATCGATCGGGTGTGCAGGCACTTTCAGCCATATTCGGCGGAGCCAGCGGGCTAAATATTACCTGCATGGATGAGGCCTACAGCGCGCCTACCGAAGAAGCGGCGCGCATCGCCCTACTGACCGGTAAGGTTATCGAGCACGAGACGGGAATCGGGAACGTGGCAGACCCGCTGGCAGGCTCCTACTATGTAGAGTACCTCACCCATGAAATGGAGAGAGCCATCTGGGAATACCTTCATAAGATCGATGCCATGGGGGGATATATTGCCGCGCTGGAGAGGGGCTATCTGCAGCGGGAGATCGCCGCAGCCAATGTGAAGCAATCGTACGATCTTGACAGCGGCAAGCAGGTCATCGTCGGCCTCAACC
>JAVLBD010000055.1:0-8844 GCA_031581405.1 Dehalococcoidia bacterium | reverse complement strand
GTCATCTCCCTGATATAATCTGCTGCTTCCTGTTCCGCAGTACCGCCTATCTCCCCGATGAGGACTACGAGCTTCGTTTCCGTATCCTGTTCGAATAGCCTAAGCACATCCACAAAGGTGGTGCCGATAATAGGATCACCGCCTACCCCGATACACGTGGATTGCCCGATCCCCTGCTCAGTTAGCTGGGCTACCGCCTCATAGGTAAGGGTGCCGCTTCGGGAGACCAAACTCGCATTTCCTGGCTTATGAATGTCGCCTGGCATGATGCCTACCTTACACTTACCCGGGGAAATAATCCCAGGGCAATTTGGGCCGATGAGTCGGGTAGATTTACCTTTCAGATATCCCATAACGGTTACCATATCCAGAGTGGGGATTCCATCGGTAATGCATACCACCAGAGATATACCGGCATCGGCAGCCTCCAGGATGGCATCGGCAGCGAATGCGGGGGGGACGAATATCATGCTGGCGTTTGCCCCTGTCTCCTTCACCGCGCGTTCCACCCCGTTGAAAACAGGCACCCCGTCGAAGGAAGCACCTCCCTTCCCTGGTGTGACACCGGCGACTACCTTAGTGCCATAATCAATACACTTTCTGGTATGAAAGCTACCCTCATTTCCGGTAATCCCCTGAACTAGAAGCTTCGTGTTCTCATCGACAAGTATGCTCATTAATATTCCCCTTTTCGCTATCCATCAACTTAGTTAACTCCACGCCTTGCTGCCACCACCTTCTCTGCCGCATCTTTCAGGTCTTTAGCTAGTATTATGGGAAGACCAGATTCGGTGAGGAGACTCATGCCTTCTTCGACATTCGTTCCCCTCATCCTGACAACAATTGGTACCTTGATATCCCTCTGTTTTGAGGCCTCGATGATCCCGCGAGCAACGATATCGCACCTGAGGATGCCACCGAATATGTTCACCAGAGCCGCTTTGACCTTGGGGTCGGAGAGTAAAAGGATAAAGGCATTGGTTACCATCTCCTCGCTGGCCCCGCCGCCCACATCAAGAAAGTTTGCCGGCTCGGCTCCCTTGAGCTTGATGATATCCATGGTGGCCATGGCGAGTCCTGCGCCATTCACCATGCAACCAACATCCCCATCAAGCCGTATATAGGAGAGGTTGTGCTTAGCTGCCTCCAGGTCCAGCTTATCCTCTTGAGCCGGGTCCCGAAGCTCAGGGTAGTCACGATGGCGAAACACGGCATTGTCATCGAGATTCAGCTTGGCATCCAGCGCCAGCAGCTTGCCATCCGAGGTGATAACCAGCGGGTTGATCTCCACAAGGGAGGCGTCCTGCTCCTTAAAAACACGGAATAGATTGCCTATCAGCTGTCCCATGGGTCTGATCAGCTCGGCTTTTAAATTCAGGCCGAAGGCAAGCCTCCTGCCCACGAAAGGCTGAAACCCGATCATCGGGTCGACATGTTCCTTAAGGATCTTCTCCGGGGTTTTAGCAGCTACCTCCTCGATGTCCATACCTCCCGCCTCGCTGGCCATGATCACCGGCATGCCCTTCGCCGAATCGATGACGATGCCCAGGTACAATTCCCCCGCAATTGCACCCTCCTCCTCAACCAGTACCTTATCCACGGGCACGCCATTGGCTGATGTCTGATGGGTTATCAGCTGCATCCCGATTATCTCGCCCGCCAGTTTTTCCACCTCGTTGAGGGATTGTGCCGTCTTAATCCCTCCGCCCTTGCCACGGCCGCCGGCGTAGACCTGGGCCTTAATGACCACCCGCCCTCCGAGCTCTGCAGCGATTTTTTTTGCCTCGGCTGGTGTTGACGCCACACCTCCCTTGGGCACGGGAATACCGTATTTGGCGAACATCTCCTTTGCCTGATATTCATGTATCTTCACTTCATCGCTCCTTTCGACGTGCCCTCCTACCCGGACGCTTATAAACTACATGATAGGCTTTTTGTATAACTCACAGTTTATCCTACAGGTAGTATCCTTTTTGTAGTATACAGAAGGGTTTTTACTGATATTGTAAAGCATAGAATGCGGAGGGGATGGGATTCGAACCCATGGTCCCGAAAAACGAGACTGCGGTTTTCAAGACCGCCACCATAAGCCTCTCGGTCACCCCTCCCATGATAGTATACATTCGCTATTTTATAATCTCAAATCCGGTGTACGGGTGGAGTGCCTCGGGTATTACTATACTTCCATCGGCCTGCTGACAGTTCTCTAATAGAGAGATAAGGACGCGGGGCAGTGCCAGGCCTGAGCCATTTAAGGTGTGGACAAACTGAAGCTTGTTGCCATTCTCAGGGCGAAAGCGGATATTGGCGCGCCGTGCTTGAAATTCGCCGCAATTAGAGCAAGAACTGACCTCAAGCCACTCACCGCAGCCTGGGGCCCACATCTCGATATCGTATGATTTTGCAGCGACAAAACCAAGATCGCCGGTGCAAAGTTGTATTACCCGATAGGGGATATTTAGCCTGCGGCATACTTCCTCAACATCCCATGTCAATTTCTCCAGCTCCTCGTTAGAAGAATTGGGTGTAACGAATTTGTATAGCTCCACTTTGTCGAATTGATGCCCCCGTTTAATCCCTCTTGTATCCTTGCCCGCTGACATCTTCTCGCGGCGAAAACATGGAGTATAGGCTACATAATATAAGGGAAGAGTGTCATGTGTAAGAATTTCGTCACGGTGAAGGTTGGTCAGCGGCACCTCCGCGGTAGGTACAAACCAGAAATCATCCTCCTCGTCATGGTAAAGGTTGTCGGCGAACTTGGGCAAGTTTCCTGAACCTACCATACATTCCCGTTTTACCATAAAGGGGGGGTAGATCTCGGTGTAGCCATGCTCTCTGGTATGGAGATCTAACATAAACGAGATCAGGGCTCGCTGAAGGTGAGACCCCAGTCCTTTGAGGATATAGAAGCGGGTGCCCGAGAGCTTAGCGCCACGCTCAAAGTCTATAATATCAAGAGATTCTCCCAGTTTCCAATGTGGTATGGGTGTGAAACTAAACTCCCTGACTTCCCCCCATTTCCGCACTTCCACATTATCGCTTGCATCTTTGCCTATAGGAACGCTGGCGTGGGGTATATTGGGTACGCGGAGGAGACAGTCGTTAAGCTTTCCTTCGATTGTCCCGATCTGCTCATCAAGGGCCTTGATTCGATCACCCATGAGGCGCATCTCCTCAATGAGTTGGGGTGGCTTCTCACCGGTTTTTCCGATTTGTTTGCTTACCTCGTTTCGTCGTGCCTTGAGCGACTCTACATCCGAAAGCAAGCTGCGGCGTTGCTCGTCAAAAGCGAGGATATCATCGATAGACTCACCTGACTGCCGCTTCTGGAGCGCCTCACGAACCAGTTCAGGATTTTCACGGATAAACTGTAGGCTGAGCATAAATCATCCTACCTGTTTGGTACGTAACTGTGGAAAGAGGATAACCTCTCTTATCGATTGCTGGTCGGTAAGCAGCATTACAAGTCGGTCGATGCCCACTCCAAGACCTCCCGTTGGCGGCATGCCGTACTCCAGTGCTAGAAGAAAATCCTCATCTACCCTCTCAGCTTCCTCATCGCCGAGGAGAGCTCGCAGCTTCTCCTGCTCTTGGAAGCGCTCACGTTGCTCTATGGGGTCGTTCAGCTCGGTAAAGGCGTTGGCGATCTCCATCCCTCCAGCAAAGGCCTCGAATCTCTCTACCAACCGTTCATCGTCTGGATTCCGCTTCGCTAGGGGCGAGAGCTCAACCGGATAATCAGTGATGAAAGTAGGTTGGATAAGGTGAGGCTCTACATAGGTGGAGAAAAGCTTGTCGAGGAGTTTGCCCCAGCTCGGGCTATCGTCTACCTTCCATCCGTGATGCTGAATTGCGTCACGCAGTGAATGATAATCAACATGTTCAAGAAAATCGATTCTGCACTGTTCCCTGACAGCATCCCGCAGAGTGACACGACGCCAAGGAGGAGTGAAATCAATAGTAGTACCGGCAAAACTGACCTTAGTCTTACGCAGAACGTTCTTAGTAACGTAGGAAACCAGTTCCTCTGTCATTGACATAACATTGTTATAGTCGGCATAGGCCTCATAGCTCTCCAGCATAGTAAATTCCGGGTTGTGCTTTGTGGAGATGCCCTCATTTCTAAAGATACGACCGATCTCATAGACCTTGTCAAAGCCGCCGATAACAAGCCGCTTCAGGTATAGCTCGGTAGCGATGCGTAAGTACAGGTTCTGGTCTAAAGCGTGATGATGGGTGGTAAAGGGACGAGCCAAAGCTCCACCTGCCGCGGGATGCAGCACCGGCGTCTCCACCTCGATAAAACCTCGCCCGTTGAGAAATCGCCTTGTCGCAGCAATAGCCCTGCTGCGAACCGTAAATATCCGATTTACCTCTTCACTGGAGATGAGGTCGAGGTAGCGCTGCCGATAGCGTTTCTCGACATCGGTTAACCCGTGCCACTTCTCGGGCAGGGGTTGGAGTGACTTGGACAGCATAGCGAAACCGTTGACCTTTAAGGTCACTTCTCCGCTATGTGTCCTGAACATCTCGCCACTCATTCCGATAATATCCCCGATATCAAACTCCTTGAGTAGCTCATATTTGTCCCCGAGGAGATTGCTGCGGAAATAGGCCTGGATCTTACCAGAAGAATCGCGGACATCAATGAAGGTTGCCTTTCCCATGGTACGGTACGCCATGATACGACCTGCAAGGCTTACCTGGGGGGCACAATCATCTCGCTCGAAGAGGGCTATAGCTTCCTTGTTGGTATGAGTGCGGTGGTAACGATGGGGGAAGGGGTCGATACCTAGACTGCGTATTTTACTAAGCTTCTCGCGGCGCTGCTCCGTAATGCCATCGATGCGAGCCACTACTTGATCTCCAGGATCCTCAACTTGAGCAGCCCTGCTGGCGCCTCAACCTCCACATCGTCGCCCACTCGCTTGCCCAACAATGCTTGACCCATTGGCGACTCATTAGAGATCCTCCACTCGCCAGGATTAGCCTCGGCACTCCCTACTATAGTATAGTGTTCTTCACTGCCATCTTGAAGTTGAACCCTTACTTCATTTCCTACTTCAACGAAATCCAGATTAACATCCTCGTGGTGGATGATTTTTGCGCTCTTGATAATTCGATCGATTTCTAGGATCCTACCCTCAACGAAGCCTTGCTCGTCTTTCGCCTCTTCATACTCGGGTGTACTCACAGAGCTACGTAATTCTTTTGCGCGCTGAATTTTCTCCGCCACCTCTGGACGGCGCACAGAAATAAGATGCTCTAGCTCCTCGTTGAGTTTTGTCAGACCTTCCTCGGTGAGGTATATTTCCTTTTCAGTCATCCGAAATCCTCCTTGACCACCTGCCTCCGCTACTAAAAAAGACTGAAGGTCGACGACCCTCAGCCATGAACCTCAATAAGTCCGTTTATTATACAGGCTTTTAACCTATTTGTAAAGACCTTTTTGTATGAGGCTCTGCACTACTGTTGTCGAACGAATTAGGGATTGTTCTGTTTGGAGGTGTCCTCTGGTGGATAATAGGTAGTTCTGGCTGCCATTCTTGGGCGAACTAACGGCCAGTGACCTTGTTTAGGTACATTGCTTTTTATCTCTAATATAAGCACTGGCCATTACATAGCACTTGACGAGGGTAGTATCCTCCATAGTATAATAATCGCTGGACAGTGGAAGGGGTGGAATTCGTCTAGTACCCGTAATGCGCATTATAGCAGGCAAGGCGAAAGGTCAAGTCATTAAATTACCAAAGGGTGTCTCCCTCCGCCCCACCTCGGAGTTAACTCGAGGAGCGCTTTTCTCAATATTGGAATCGATGGCCACTGACTGGTCTTGCGTGCTTGACATCTATGCAGGTACTGGGTCCTTAGGACTTGAGGCGTTGAGCCGTGGTGCGGGATGGGCTGATTTCGTGGAGCAAAATCCCCGGTGTTGTGCTACTATTAAAGAGAACCTGGCACGAATCGGAATGGCAGCGCAAGCCAATGTCTACAACTCAAGTGCAATAAAGGCAATTTCTTTCCTTACAAGGAAATATGGCATCGTAGTAATGGGGCCACCTTATAGAGAAAGCGGCGTTATTGAAACACTCGAGCAATTAGCAATTTCATGCTTAGTGGGGGCAGGTAGCACTATCGCAGTAGAGCACTCTTATCGCCTCCCGTTACGTTCAACCTATGGAAGCATGCAACTTGCTAAAGAGCGCCGGCACGGCGAAACCTGTATCTCTGTATATCAGTAGGAGGATTTATATTGACCGTTGCCATTTATCCAGGAAGTTTCGATCCGGTAACTATGGGACATGTTGATATTGCAGAGAGGGCAGCAGCCCTTTTCGAGCGGCTGATTGTGGCAGTCTACGATGATCCTCCAAAGGCTCTGCTATTCACCGTTGAGGAGAGGGTGGGGTTGATGACAAAGGCGTTGGCTCACGTTCCTAACATTCGAGTAGAACATTATAGTGGGCTAACTGTAGAGTATGCCCGAAAGACCAAGGCTAGTGCTATGGTGCGTGGTCTGAGAATGATCTCGGATTTTGAACGCGAATTCGAGATGGCTCTCATGAACCAGAAGCTTGCGCCAGAAATAGAACTGGTCTGTTTCATGACCAGGCTTGAATTCGAATTCATCAGTTCAAGTCTGCTCAAGGAGGCCGCCAAGCTGGGGGGCTGCATCGATGGGCTGGTTCCCAAGCATGTAGTTGATGCGCTAAAGGATAAATATCGCTGAGGAGGTGATCAGCTCGGAAGGATATAACGGTCCCGACGTATATAATATATATAAGTATAAGGAGGTATGAAAGGTGGCCTATAGAATTACAGATGAGTGCATAAGTTGCGGTGCTTGTGAGGCGGAATGTAAGAACGAGGCTATTAGCGAGGGGGATACAACTTATGTAGTCGACGGGGACAAATGCACCGAGTGTGTCGGTATCGCCGACGGACCGCGCTGTAAAGAGGTATGCCCTATAGACGATTGCTGCACACCCGACCCAGGCAGAAACGAAACGAAGGAGCAACTCCTGGAAAAGTGGCGCAAACTTCACCCAGGTGAGGAACCTGCCGCAGGCACATATTAATTTCTAGGCTAATATTTCGGGCGCCCCATAACCAGGGTCTGAAAGCCAATTAGAGAATTCACCCGTGGATTCTCAAAGTGGTAAAGGCTGGTTTTTCGAAACAGGTTAAGGAGTCTCAGTCCGATCGCCTTCACTATTGCCGAGGAGGTCTGATTGAGAAAAAAGGCCTGAAACATATAGAATTGGCAGCCGAAAGCAAAGCCATCCCTCATGGCAATAATCAGACCTGCCTTCGTCATTATCGAAGAAAGCTCGAAGGTGGAGAGGCTATTTTCAGGGTAGAAGAGAAACTTCTTGCCTAGTAGGCGTTTTGTCAGAGAATGAACTAAGGCGAATTTATTGGGCACAGACACGAGTACCAGTCCGCCCGGTCGGCAAACACGAGCGTGTTCCTTAACCATTGCCATAGCGTAATCTGTGGGGAAGTGCTCGATCACCCCCTCTGAGTAGACTACATCGAAGCTCTTGTCCTTAAAGGGGAGGGAGAAACCGTCTCCCTTGATCGCCGCAACCTTTACTCCATGTTGCTGGGAGAAGAAGGAGAGTGAAGGAAAGGCGCCATCTACCACATCAACCCCGACACATTTACAGTGTTTATCACTGGCGATTCGGGTGAGGATTCTACCGCTGCCAAAGCCAACCTCAAGGACTAGCGAGTCTTGAGGGATGTATTTGCGGAAGGTCCTGTAGGCATAGGGAAAATGCCAGGTGTCACTAAGAAGCCATTCCGGGATATAAAGCCAACCGGGTTTATCTGACATTGTGTCCCTTAGCAGGTGAGATAAATAACATTATCCCACTTAAACAGTCTATTACAGAGAGATTGCTGAAGTAGTCTCAATGTAACCCCCTAATCCCTCAATTTACTGGAAGAAATCTCGCACCGCATCGCCGAACTCACCGGGAAGCAGGACAAGAACTGCGGGTAACCAATCCAACAGTAATGTCGCGATGCCGGAACCCTCAACGAAACCTGATCCCAACCCGAACTTGACGCATGCTGCTAGCACCGCGGCACAGAACAGGCCTCCTACTGCAAGGCCGAGTATGGCTCCGCCAAGGCGATCAACCCATCCGAGGAGCACCAACCTGATAATTCTCCTCAGCACAGATGCAAGGATAATCGAAGCGATAAGAACAACGACGATGATGATGGCATAGCCCGCCCATCCGGCGTGTTCTTGATTATCGATAGGCAACCATCCGCCCACTGTTCCGTAGTAATGCCCGGCCAGTACGACGCCAATGATAAGGCCGACGATGGGGAAGACCATGGCGATGATTCCGCGTCTGAATCCTAAGAATGTTGCCAGTGCTAAAACGGCTATGAGGACAATATCTAACCAGTTCATAGACTTGTTCCTCCTACGTTTCTCGAAGTCAACCTAAATAGTTCCCTCTCCAAATTTCACTCCGTCATTCTACCATATCCAGAAATATGACAACCAAGTATCGTGCTCGTTCCGTAGATTGGTAACATATCAGTAAGAGTCTAGTATAGGTGTTGGAGGAGTGAAACGAAGCAATCTCACCATTTCCCACCAAATCACACTGATAAGTGTTTGTGAATTATACCCTCTTGTCTATCTATTACGATATGGATTACAGCAGCGTTTTATTGAAGTCATTCGATAATTTCTTAATGACAGCTCGAAGAAATTTATTTTCTTGAAAATCTTCATAAAAACGCTACCAAATACTTTCCGTCCGTTGGTCGGTTTAAAATTATTTTTCTGCATGATATGTGCCATTAGGTAGTATC
>JAVLBD010000054.1:0-8883 GCA_031581405.1 Dehalococcoidia bacterium | reverse complement strand
GTGCGAATTAGCTCCTCTGGATCACTGGATTCTCCCTCCCATAGAACCTTATCCGCTTCATGGTTGACAAATAGGCCTCTGGCTCGACCGTTTTCCACACCAAAGAAGAAGAGGCCGGAGGGGTCAGCCTGGAGGGGTAAAGGTCGTTTGAACCATTCATCTAACTTGGCCAGGGCTCTACCCCAATCCCTTTCATAGATGTGGGCTGAGTGGGAGATGAAGGTGGCTGAATCAACGGGTATACCTATTCGCTTTGCTATCTCCCTCTGCAATCGGATTAGAGATAAGGCGTTAAACGGCCAGGCATTATAAATATCATCACTTCGAATAACATAAGTCCCATAAAGGCGTTCATCCACGATGTTGAATGTAGCTAAAACAACACCAGGTGCGTCGTCGAGCCTGTCGAGGTCGTTGGGTCCAAGGAGAACCATAGTACCTCTTTTCGTGTCATGAGACCTTTGTAGCCTATCGATGGTTCTCTCTATCTGGTTTACCTGTTCTATCCTGTCGGTTTCCTGGTTAAACGACGACCAGTTTTGCAGCCGTTCACCATAGGCATAGACTGCATCTTCAAGGTGGGAAATTGAGCAAAAATGCCGATAATACATCTCGAATTCGTCAGTGCCGAAATCGAAGCACGGAGGGAGCTCCTGGCCACTGGTTAACTTAATAGTGACGATGGCGTTGAGGACCTCGGTCAGCCGATCGCCCTTCCTGGTGCCCTTTGCTGTGCCGCAATGCATAATTAAATTTAGTAGCTGTAACCAGCCATCCCCAACCTCTTCGGCTAATAGAGGGAAAGAGGTCTTTCTGGAAGGGAAAGTGGTTTGCTGTGGTATATCTATTGGGGGAAAAGACCGGGCTTCCATCTCCTGGGTTAGGTAAGGTATATTGGCTATATCCCTTTCCACCTCCTCCAAGCTCTTAGTGCGCCAATCCCACACCTTCACGTATTGTCTAAGTAAATCCACTGCCTCCCGATTCATTTCGGGGTAGAGTTTCCATCCTGTCCTTGGCAGTGTATTGTCCTCCGCAAGACCTTCTTCCCAGAGGGTAAGCAAAGCATCACCGGTCATCGACAAGTCCTTGCCGCAGATTACAAGGTTACGAATAGCTGGATAGAAGTATAAGCCCCTCAGTAGCCACCCCAAGCCCATTTTTGTCCTCAGTGGCCCGATGGTGTTTATCCTCGGTAGATTTAGATAGGGGCTAATTCGATTTAAGGGCGTCCACAGGGTGCAAACTCCGATATCGCCGATAGCCGAATTCCGCACATCCAGCTTCGGGAGACAGTCTGACTCCCAAGTATGGATCATCCCCATTTTCCTGTCCTGCTCGTTGTCCCCTTTGAAATCGGGATCTACAGATGTAATACGTCAGTCGTTGTCGAACAAACCGACTTTGCCAACATGATACACCTCACTATCATTCTTTATCAACCTAATTAGCTTTCGGGTGCTCTGTAGGATCAGTCAGTTAAAGACTTTTACCATAATCTTCGCTGAATAAAAAAGCGACAGTTATCTGTTGGCGCTACTCAATATTTTGGTGGAGATGAGTGGGGGGGGAGATCCATTCTATAGTAAATCCTCAAACGATTAGATGAACGCCGCGCTCTATCAGCTATGGTCAGTGATCCTTAATGAGTAAACTTATCCCTTGACGTCTAAAGAATTAATTAGGTCATGATAAACACAGCAAAAAGCACCACCACTAAATAGTGATTGCCTTATCAGTCTTAGCTTTTCCCAGTCGATATACCTTATTCCCACAATCCGGGCACATACCCTGAATTACTGAGCTTTTATACTTCACACTAATCAATTCTGGGTTGCTAACCTCTACCCTTTTCTGACACTTCAAACAATATAATTGCATTATGCCCCTCCTAATTACATATTTCTAACTTAATCTATTTGTGCATTCTAGCCATTTCTGCACGCTTGCCGTTCCATCATTCTCCAATAGAGCTTTACATCCTAAACGACATTACTGATTTTTTCACTATAAGAGTTCCCGATTCAGAACCGATATTCTTTTTCCCTGATCCTCAGTCAAAGAATATAAACATTCACAATAGTTCCGAGACATTTCAACGAGCCCCATATCGATCATTTCGTGCAGTGCTCCCTCAACATCTCTCCTGTTACGGTCCAATGCATAGCATATTATGTTAATTGTATATTTATTATTTGGATGCCTGCCCCAGAACGCCAATAGCTCCGTTATTAATAGATCGCGCTTGTCATACTTTCGCAGTCGAGACGATGTTTCTTCACCGAATTTACTGAGTGTTTCCATAGTAACCTCGCTAGCTATTATGTCTTTATTATTAACGGTGGCGTATTACATGCCGAAATGATTTTAATCAAAGAAAACTAAACCTGAATTATGGTATGTATATATTATCATGAATATATACTCATGTATTATATAACGCTATTATTTAAATTGTCAACTGTTTTAATCGGGGTGATTCAAAGATGAAGCAATGGAGTCAAGAAGGGTTCCAGACAGGAATGGGTTATATCTCTCCACGCAGGCCTACTTCGAAGCAAGCTCAATAGAGGCCACGAAACATTATAGCGAATAGGTACCCTCCCATAGTCCTTTAAAAAAAGCGCGGACATTGGTCCCGAGAACCCGTGTGCCATATCCTCCTTCTTGGGTGATGAGCGTAGGCAGCCGCAGTAAGCCGATTATTCTCCCATTAGCCTCGAAATCCTTGGTGTTCAATAGCCATGAGCCAGTAGGGTCACCTTTAGCCGTGTCAACGCCCAGGGCTATTATGAGAAATCGAGGCTTAAATCCCTCCACTCGTTTTAAGACATTTATCAATACCTTACGGTACTGTTCTCCGTCGATGTTCTCTCCCAGTGGAACGTTTAAGTTGTACCCTCTTCCTGTTCCAGAACCTTTTTCATCGCTGAAACCACTGAAGTAGGGATAGGTGATATTCGGATGGCCATGAATTGAGATGGTAAATACATCAGAGCGCTCGTAGAATATGTATTGCTGTCCATTGCCGTGGTGATGGTCTATATCGAGGATAGCTACTTTACCGTACTGGCTTAGATAGTGGGCGGCGACAGCCGCTGAGTTGAAATAACAAAAACCGCCGAAAGAACGGTACTCGGCATGATGTCCCGGTGGCCTCACCAGAGCATAAGCTAGTCTATAACCTTTCAATATTTCCTGTGTTGCTGTTAAAGTACAATCGACCGCACCCTTGGCTGCGAGATATGCATCGGGGCTAAGAGGTGTGAAGGTATCTATACAGTAGTAGCCCGCACGAATGGGAAGGTCCTTTGGAGGACGCGATACATTCCTAATGGGGAAAACATAGGGGTAGACGGCTTCTTTTGGCTTAAGGTTAGCGCAAACTTTTTCAAAATATTCTACAAATGCAGAATCGTGGACGGCCCTTATATGCTTCTCCGGGAAATACCGACGGGGTAATCTCACGAATAGTTCAGTCTGTTCAAGTTCTTTGATAATCGATTTTACCCTCGCTGGTGATTCTACATATCCTCGTTCTCGCACGTGATGGATAGTATGCTGATCATTAACGACAAGCACGATCCGTTTGTCAAAGGGGACAAACTTTTTTGGTGGTATAGGCTGCTCTTTCTTAATATACCTTGGTTCCCTGAGACGCACAGGGTTATCTTTGAATGACTCAATGACCATAGTTACGTAGTCTGGTGGGCATACGCTGCCGTATTTACGTTCAAGTATCGCTCGCACAATGGATCGGGCTGCATCCCGTCTCAACTTGATATCCTGTCCCAATCCGTCGAAAACGAGGTAAGGCGGACAATCATCTCCTGGTATAACAGGGGTCTCATATGCGGTATGGGCGATTGGCCGGGCACCGTATCTCTCGTAGAAACGCAATCTCCTAGCGTTTTGTTTCAGGGTCTCTGGCGCGCGGCATAGCCTGGGATCGTCTGGAAGGCATTCATAGAAGAGGCCAAGCACTTTTAAGGACAATGCTTCTTCACGAATTCTCTCATATATGATTCCACCGATCCCTCTCCCCGTACCAAGTTTGGCAGTAGAAATGAAATCCAGATAGGCGAAGTTCAAGACCGGTTCATGAGATACCAGAGCAAAACCCTTCACACGCCCGCGCGTATCATCGGCGACGAATAGGATAAAGCGAAAACGATATTTTAATGGATTGTCCAGCTTTTCAGGTAATTTTGATATTTCCTTCTCTGAAACTCCAATGAACTGAGATCTCAAAATATATTGAACCTGTAATATTGCTTCTTTATCAATGGGTAGGACACTATCATAAATGCGTCGTATTCGAAACATAGGTAATGCCTCTCTTTGAATTTAGTAGATCATGATTAATAATAAGACTGCTGGAATACTCTCAATCAACCCCCTATATCCCCCAATCTATACAGGAGATATGTGAGTCGCTCTCGGTGATTAGAGGTGCAGACTATCCTAACCTTTTCTGATAGATAAGCTTATCATCTCCAATCGCATAAAAGTCAGATATAGAGCAAAGGAGCTCGTAGCCTTGCGAAGAATGAAAACGTCTTATCCTCTCATACGCTGGCTTGGAAGATGTCTCAATGAAGGTTAATCGACCCCCGTTCCTCTTGATCTCCTCCTCGGCGGATGTGAGCAAGGCTCCTCCAATTCCCCGGCTCTGCTGATCCGGCGTCACCGCCATCCAGTATATGTCCCAGGTTCCCTCAGTCAGTGGAGTCGGCCCGTAGCAAACATATCCCACAACCATTGAACCAACCTCTGCTACAAGGATGCTATAGCTCGACCGAAGCGGATCGTTCAGATAGCTATCGATAACCTCCTCAGCAACAACAACCTCGGACGGCTTGAATTCCGGTATGGAGCGTAGGATTTTACTTATAGCAGACCTGTCTTGACTGGCCATAGATCTGATTTTAGGTCTCATAACTCTCCTCTCTCAAGAGCAGACAGCACAATCGCTTCGATAAACTGGGTATAGGTCCTACCATGAGCCTTAGCCTGTCGCGCCGCACCAGAATCGGGAGATATGTCGGGATTGGGATTCACGTCAATGACATTGAGCTCTCCCCCTCCATTAAGCCGAAAATCCACCCTGGCATAACCGGAGCAGCCCAGCAGACTGAAAACAGACCGGGCAGTCTCGTCTATGCCCTTTCGCATCTCGGGCTCTATTTCGGCGGGGCAGATCACTCTCGTGTGTCGGAAATACACACTCTGCGGCTCCCATTTGGCGGAGTACGTGAGTATCCTTGGCATCCCAGGCGGCAGGGAATAGGCTATCTCTGATAGAGGGAGCGTCATGAGCTCTCTATTCCCTATGACTGTGGCATTGAATTCGCGACCCCCTACAAATTCCTCAACAAGTGCCTTTCCCCTATAAAGCTGACTCACCCTCGTGACTTGCTTTTCCAGAGACACGGAATCGGTGACTACACTGTCTTCCGAGATTCCATGGCTTGCGTCTTCTCCGGATGGCTTAATAATGCAGGGATAAGACAAATGGAATGTGGTTAAGGTGTGGGGACTCAGTAACTGATACCTGGGTGTACAAATTCCGGAATCGTGAAGAAGCTCCTTAGTCCTTGCCTTATCTAAAGCCAGTGCCAGTGCCGATCCCGGACAACCCGTAAAGGGAATACCTATCCCAGCAAGAGTATTGGCCACATCAGCTTCCGTTTCCGGGCAGCCGTCGATGCCTTCGCAAAGATTAAATATCACATCTGCTTGTATGCTTCTGAGTGTAACTGTCACCCGTTCCGCCGGTGGCAGCAGCGGAACCTGAATTACGGCGTATCCTAGGCTAGTGAGTGAACCACAAACGGCATCCACTTCTTTAAGGACGCCGACTACCGCTTTCTCCTCCCCTATAGCCTCATATCGGCATGAACCCGGCTCGTTGTAAATGATGGCTACTGTCGGACGCACTGTGGATATCTCTCCAGGGCTGCAGTAAGTATGGCTGATATCAAGGCCTCGTAGGTCCAGCCCATTTTGCTCGCCATGATAGGCAAGTCGCCGCTATGCGGATTCAGCCCGGGAAGTGGATTTATCTCGAGGAAGTATGGTTTACCCTTACTGTTTAACCGAAAATCTATACGGGCAATATCCCGGCATCCCAGAGCTTTAAAGACCCTTAGACTGGAATCCGTGATGTCTCGTAGAATGCTCCTTTCCATCTGCGCAGGACATTCATAATCTACCAGAGATTCCCACTCCCTTTTCACCTCCAACGTATACACGAAATCATTCCTGCTTCTCTTGGGGAGAATACGCATTATCCCCAGAACTTTAGGGGAATGGTTACCAACGACACCGACGGTGACTTCACTGCCATTAATGAATTCTTCCACCATCACAGGCTGCTGGTAAGATTCTAGCAGCACCGGCACAACCTTTGTCATTTTGTTCATATCATCGACCTTAGAACTGAGGCGGATGCCTTTGCTCGAACCTTCATAAGCTGGTTTAATAAAAGCAGGGAATGGGAAATCGCCCCAGTCTATTTGATGTAGATCGTTCGCACTGTTTATGACATGCCATCTCGGAGTACATACGCCTGCGAGCGCTACTAACTTCTTGCTCAAAGGCTTATCAAGGCATATAGATAGGCACTGGGGGTCTGACCCGGAATAGTGTATATCCAGCATTTCCAATATAGAAGGTACCTGGGCCTCTCGGCTTCTATGGTTTCCCAGTCCTTCAGCGATGTTGAATACCACGTCAATATCCTCGTGAAGTATATTGACGATAAACTCTCTGCCCCCACCTAACCTGACAACTGAGTGCCCCTGTGCTTTAATCGCCTTTGTAATAGCCTCTACTGTTTCCTCAGAGTCGTACTCTTCAAGGGCGTCCTCCGGCTGGTCTTGCTGTGGCGATACCGCCTGTTTAAGATCGTACGACAGCCCTATCTTCACTCGTAACTCCCATTGGCTGAGACTGAAACGTTGCAGGTGTACCCGGTATTGCCATAGGTTTACTTGCTCGCTTACCGTTGCGATGGCCTGTTCCATGGCGGTTTGATCCCAGGGGATTTCGGTAGCGTAACGTGCGACCCTGGTAGTTTCTCAGTATCAACTCCCCTTCCGTTTGCGATCGAATATAGTTCGGCTGGAGAGGAACCTTACCTCCACCCTGAGGCAGGTCAATGACAAAGGTAGGTACCGCTAATCCCGAGGTATAGCCGCGCATCCCCTCGATGATATTTATACCAGTTTCTACAGGCGTCCGCAGGTGCTCCGTTCCCTGAACCTCATCGCACTGGTAAAGATAGTAGGGACGAACCTTGATCTTGAGAAGCCCGTGACACAGCCTCGTCTGAGTCTCTATACTATCGTTTATGCCGCGTAGGAGCACCGACTGATTGTTTACGGGAACACCGCACCGTAAAAGCCGATCACACGCCAAAGCTGACTCGGGCGTTATCTCATGGCAGTGATTAAACTGAGTATTTAACCATATCGGTCCATATTTTGATAACATGGCGCACAATTCGTCATCTATACGCTGGGGCAGCACGACCGGAAATCTGGTACCGATACGTATTATCTCAACATGTGGGATATCCCTCAGCCTGGAGATAATTTCCTCGAGACGGTGGGTGGAAAGGGTCAGCGGATCGCCACCGGAGAGAATCACATCCCTGATGACTCGGTTTTGACGGATATAATTCAGCATAACCTCCACCTCAGCAGGAGTGCGTACCCACCCACCGTGGTGCCACTCTCTTTTTCGCGTACAGTGGCGGCAAAGCATCGGGCAGAGACTGGTTAGTACCAGCAGTACACGGTCTGGATATCGGTGTACCAGACCTGGGACTGGAGAATAGGCAGCCTCAGCAAGGGGATCTTCCACCCCCATTCCAGCCATAGATATTTCGTCAAAAGTCGGTATCGCCTGTTTCCTTATAGGGTCGTTGGGATTGTGCGGGTTCATAAGACAGATATAGTAAGGTGTTATCGATAGGGGATATCTATTGGATACCAGCCTCAGCCGCGCCTGCTCCTTTGCTGACAGAGTAGTGAACTTCGATAACTCTTCAATAGTGGTTATGCGGTTGCGGAAATGCCATTTCCAGTCCTTCCAGCTTTCATCCGGGATATTGCCAAAGAAAAAGGCCCTATTTCTTAGGGCCACGGTACCCGGCGGTTCTTCTTCCGCCTTACCTGAATATTCCTCCTGCGTTTCTTTTATGGCATAGGCTGTACCGGGAGGTTCTTCTTCCTCTTGACCTGTAATGCCGCCTTTCTTTGCGGCTACCCATGTTGTCATCTGTGCTGCCTCCTTTTTCTATTTATTATAGTATTAGAATTAGCTAACCCGACGGACATCCAACGCATTACCCCAATCGATTTATATCTATTTAATGATGCTCTAATGATGTCCGGCCAGCTGCTTACTCACCTTCACAAAGCGCCCCACCCATCCACCGGTGGGGTCAGGAAGAAATCCATCGTCATCCATAACTATCTGCCGCGGACCAGCCTCGCAGTTATCTATACAGTGGTAAACCCCTGCGTTTACCCACTGTCCCGCGAAATAGACCTCCCCGAACTTCCTTCTAGGTATTGACCCTAGTGCAGGTTCTACAGCCATTGTCAATTACCTATTCAGCCTTATGCTATATATTGACTTACTCTATTCCTTGCATTAAGTATCCAAGTCGTTTTACCACTATTATCACCAGTCATCTGAGAGTATCCCAGCTTCCATCCAACCCTTCTATTAATCAAATCTCTACGATGCCAGAGTTGCAATTTTTCAATATTTATGCTATATAGAACATGATATTAATATCATAGCACACTTAGCATACTTTACTATACATGCATTATATATCATGTATAATAACATAACAATTGGATTTGT
>JAVLBD010000053.1:0-8998 GCA_031581405.1 Dehalococcoidia bacterium | reverse complement strand
GGGGTGGTAGTTGATACCAACCATCCCCTGGCGGGAAAAGACCTGAATTTTGAAATCACGCTTGTAGAGATTGTAACACTGCCTACACCTACACCTTCTCCAACGCCTACACCTACGCCGACAACTACACCTTTGTCTACACAGACTCCAAATCCATAACAAAAAAAGTTGTGATCTGGCTATGAAAGTATATTCGCCCTTCGTAAAAACGCGAAACGGTACAAAGCCAGCACAGCTCCACAATGAAAAACGATATCCTCGATAAGCTGAAAACCCTTGCCGACCCCAAAGCGGTGGAGGGCATGGCACGCTATGGTATCAACCCGCACAACACCTACGGCGTGTCTATCCCCAACCTGAGAAAGATAGCCAGGGAAACAGGAATAAACCATGCTCTCGCTCAGGAACTCTGGGCGTCAGGTATCCACGAAGCGCGTATACTGGCCAGCATGATAGATGATCCCAGCATGGCTACCGAAGAACAACTGGAAAACTGGGTCCTAGACTTCGATTCGTGGGATGTTTGTGACCAATGCTGCATGAACTTTTTCCAGAAGACCGGGTTTGCCTACCATAAAGCTGTCGAGTGGAGCGAAAGAGATAAAGAATTCGTTAAAAGAGCAGGATTTGCAATGATGGCCTGCCTGGCTGTTAGCGACAAAAAAGCGGATGATGATCTATTCGACACTTTCTTCCCCATAATAAAGAGAGAGGCCTCTGACAATCGAAATTATGTTAAGAAAGCAGTCAATTGGGCACTCAGACAGATAGGGAAACGGAATATCGATCTGAATAAGAAAGCCATTCTGATTGCCGGGGAAATTCAGAAAATGGATTCAAAAAGTGCTAAGTGGATTGCATCTGATGCTATTCGAGAATTAACCGGCGAGTCTGTTCAGAAAAGACTACACAGGTAAAAATGGCCACGCCAAAGGTCTATAAAACCCACGCTATTGTGCTCAAGCGTATTAACCTGGGAGAGGCAGACAAAATCCTCACCCTTTACACCCCAAACCTGGGTAAACTGAGCGCCATCGCCAAGGGGGTGCGCCGCCCCAAGAGCAAGATGGGTGGCCACCTTGAACTGCTCACCCACTGCTCCCTGATGCTGGCACGGGGGCAGAACCTGGACATCATCACCCAATCTGAGACCATATCAAGCTTCCTCCGCTTGAGAGACGACCTGTGGCGCTCCAGCCTCGCCCTCTATGCCGCCGAGCTGGTAGCCCAGTTTACTGCAGAACACGTGGAAAACTACCCAATCTACAGGTTGTTCCTCGATACACTTTATCACCTGTGCGAGACCGACAACGGGGATCTGACCATGCGCTACTTCGAGCTCAATCTCCTCGCTTACCTCGGCTACAAGCCCGAGCTTCATCGTTGTTTGGGCTGCAAATCGCCCCTTGAGCCGCATGCTAACTTATTCAGCGCCTCCGGCGGCGGGGTGCTCTGCCCTTCATGTCGGGAAAAGGAGCTCCTTTCACAACCTATATCCCTCAATGCTCTCAAAGCGATGCGCTTTTTGCAGGAAAGCGATTATGCCAAAGCCAGCCGCTTGAGGATTAACGAAAATCTATCGCGGGAGCTGGAGAACCTTATGCGCCACTACATCAGGTATATCTTAGAACGAGAAGTCAAATCGGTGGCGTGGCTGGATCGGCTACGACAGGAGAGATAATCTATTGACGGCGCTCAATTACGTAGTCTGCCAGGTCGAGGAGCGACCCGCGGCTGGTATTCTCCGGCAATGCCTCCAGATCGCGGCATGCCTGTGAAGAGAAACTCCCCGCAATCTGGTAGCACTCCTCCAAAATGGAGGAGTTGCGGACCATTTCAATAACCCGTGATACCTCCTCCTGATCCCCCGGTTTCTCAGCCAGCCTCTGCCGGATATTGTCCTGGGGGCACTGCTCCATGAGTAATATTACCGGCAGTGTCAGTGTACCCTGCAGAAGATCGCTGCCCACCGGCTTTCCCAACTCCCCCTCATTTCCAGTGAAATCCAGGATGTCATCGACGACCTGGAAGGCCATGCCCAGATTCTTACCATAGCTCGTGAGTGCCGATACCGCTTCTTCCGGGGCATCACTCAGCACAGCCCCGGTGCCAGTAGCGGCGGCAAAAAGGGAAGCAGTCTTGCTATAGATCTGCTCATAGTAGCTCTCGCGATTCTGGTTCCATCCGTAAGCGCTAAAAGTCTCTCTCAGCTGACCGCCAGATATCTCTGTCAGGGTCTTGGCGAACATGCTCATCACCCTGAAATTGCCGATGCTACAGACCAGATCAGCAGCAAGGGAAAAAAGGTAGTCCCCCAGAAGCACGGCGACGCCATCCCCCCAAAGGCTATTGACAGCAGTCTTGCCCCGCCGCAGCATTGCATTATCCACCGCATCGTCGTGAACGAGGGTGGCATTGTGGAATAGCTCGATAGATGTGGCCATCGGAACCAATGTATCAAGGTCGTACTGAAAAAACTTGCCCGCGAGGAGGGTAATACCAGGCCGGACCCGCTTACCACTGCTCTCCAAGACATAGGCTAATGGCTCTGCCAGCCAGGGGAAGTCCACCCGGGCAAAGCTTACCAGCTTATCATCCACCATCCCTAAGCCCTCCTGGACCGGTTCATAGATAGAAGCGATGGACACAAGACTCCTTTCCGTTATAGGGGCAATCCGAATAGCCGCACAGCATTTGCGGTGGTATTCCGCGCCACAACATCGATGGGCACCCCCTTGATTTCACCGATTTTCCCCGCGACGAAAGATACATTCGACGGCTCATTTCTCTTACCCCGATAGGGCTGTGGTGTTAGAAACGGACAATCCGTCTCGATAAGAAGCTTATCCAATGGTATATAATGGGCAATCCCCACGGTATGCGAGGGGGAATAGGTAATAGGGCCAGCAATAGAGAGGAGGAAGCCCATCTCAATATACCTCTGGCTAATGTCCCTATCACCGCTAAAGCAATGGAGCACACCCAGAGGTTCTTTCACTCCAGAGGCTCCAGCAACCCCATCCGCACCGTAAGCCCACTCGGTAAGTATGCTGAGTACCTCATCCTGTGCGTCACGACAGTGAACGATTACCGGCAACCGAAGCCTTTGAGCCAATGCCAGTTGCTTTTTAAAGGCGTCGATCTGAACTTCCCTCGGCGATAGATTTCGATAAAAGTCAAGCCCGATCTCCCCAATGGCGACCACCTTAGGGTTCTGGGTCAGTTCAGATAATATTTCCAGATCGCCATCACTCATTTTAGCAGCATCATGGGGATGAAACCCCACAGCTGCGAACACTTCCGTATATCGCTTGGCAAGCTCTAGAACCGCCCTGCTGGAGTCGAGATCGCAGCCGACATCGACGAGCGCTGCCACCCCAGCCATTCTGGCCCTTTCCAACACCTGATCGCGGTCCCCATTATAGGCACGCATATCTATATGGGTATGCGAATCAACTAATACGGGCATGCTCCAGCCTGGCATCTTCCTCAGCAACTATTCCGTTATCCAGCTTGGTGAAAAGGGGCTGGGGAGAGGCTAGCCGTGTACCGGGGGATACCCCAGCAATCAGCCAGCCACTGCTCTCCACGTTTCCTTCAAAGCCGAGAAGATTGTGCAATTTCTGCGAGCTAAATGGTAAGAAGGGATAAAAAAGCGTCTTGAGACACGAGATTACCGAGAGGGCCACATATAAACTGGTAGCAGCATCCTCTCTCTCATCCTTAATCTTTTTCCATGGGGCCTTCTCGTCGAGGTAGCGATTCGCTTCCTGAGCCAGACTCATCGTTGCTCTGATTGCCCCCCTGAAGTGACGCTGGTTAAGCAGCTCAGCGACAGCGCCGAGGGCATCGTCCGCCTTCTTAAGAAGAGCGTTGCTTACCTCATCGAATTCACCAGGTGTGGGAACCTGGCCATCGAAGTTACGATAGGTGATGGTGAGTACCCGGTGTACCAGGTTTCCATAGGTAGCCACCAGCTCATCGTTGTTGCGGCGAACGAATTCCCGCCATGAGAAATCGCTATCCCCGTCCTCGGGCATATTCACTGATAGAAAGTAGCGTAAGGGGTCAGGATCATAACGCTCCAGAAAATCAGGCAGCCAGACCGCCCAGTTGCGGCTGGTGGAGAGAGCCCTCCCCCCCAGAGTAAGGAACTCGTTAGCTGGCACATCGTAAGGCAGATTAAGTCCGCCATAGCCCATAAGCATCGCTGGCCAGATTATGGTATGAAAGGGAATGTTGTCCTTACCGATAAAGTAATAGGACTTCGCATCACCCTGCCAGAACTGGCGCCATCCCTCCGCATCGCCCGATCGCTCGGCCCACTCCATACTCGCCGATAGATAGCCAATTACCGCCTCAAACCACACATATATTCGCTTGTTCTCGAATCCAGCAACGGGCACCGGGATGCCCCACTCGATATCCCTGGTAATCGCCCGATCCTTCAACCCTTCGGTTAAAAGGTTAAGGGTAAAATTGCACACATTCTGCTTCCAGTGGGACTGCGCCCTCACCCACTCGATGAGCTGGTCGTTAAATGCGCTCAGGCAGAGGAAGAAATGCTCC
Source organism: Dehalococcoidia bacterium (assembly GCA_031581405.1). Lineage (GTDB taxonomy): Bacteria > Chloroflexota > Dehalococcoidia > E44-bin15 > E44-bin15 > JAAXQM01. Next base: position 4,429 of record JAVLBD010000053.1, on the reverse strand, counting down.
GACACCCTGACCTCGGGAAGAGATCGGCATAAGAGGCAGTAGGGTTCGATCAACTCCTCCGGATTAAGGGGTTTGCCGCAGCTATCGCACTGGTCTCCCCTTGTCCCTTTGAAGTTACAATGGCAGCATGTCCCCTCAACATAGCGGTCGGGAAGAAATCGATTGCAGTTAGTACAGAAGAGCAGCGCCATAGTATCACGATAGATATAACCCTTATCCATAAGGCTCAGGAAGATATCCTGAGCTAGCTTGTGATGGTTGGCAGTATCGGTAGTAGTGAAAAGGTCAAATGAGATGCCAAGTTTCCGCCACGAATCGAGGAAGTCCTTGTGATAGCGGTCAGCGATCTCTTTGGGGCTCTTGCTCTCCTTCTCCGCGCGCACGGTAATCGGAGTGCCATGCTGATCCGAGCCTGAGACCATGAGAACATCGTTACCTTTGAGACGATGATAGCGGGCAAATATGTCCGCGGGCAAATAGGCACCTGCTACTTGGCCTAAGTGAAGTTGTCCGTTTGCATAGGGCCAGGCGACCCCGATAAAGATTCGCTCCGTCATCATCCTTCCGCAACGCCAGCTAATTCTACCATTATCAGGGCGCAAATACAAAGACTAGCCAAGCTTCAGCCAGGCCTTATATAGTTCCTTCCTGGAAACGCCAGTTAACTCGGCTACGAGGGAGACAGCCTCCTTGGCAGGAAAACCCTCCTGGTACAATCGGCGTAGTTCCCCCTCTATGGAAGCGGTAACTACTCTATCCCCCTTCGGCTTCCCCTCCATAACGAGGGTGAATTCCCCAAGCGGCTCCCGAAAATGGGCCAGGGCGGCGCTCACTGTCCCTCGAAAGACCTCCTCATGAACCTTCGTCAGTTCGCGGCATACGGCGATCCGTCGATCCCCAAGTACATCCAGGATGTCCTCCAATGTGGCAATAAGACGGTGAGGCGCCTCGAAAGCGATAATAGTCCTCTCACCATCAGCAACCTGCTCCAGACACCTTCTTCGCTGACCCTTCTTGCGGGGCAGAAAACCCAGATAGGTAAACTCATTAGTGGAAAGTCCGGAGACAGCGAGGGCGGTAACTAAAACAGAGGGCCCCGGGATCGGGACAACAGGGACGCCCCTCTCTATCGCTGCTACCACCAGCTCATAGCCCGGGTCGCTTATTCCGGGCATCCCCGCCTCGGAAACGAGTGCCACATCGCCCTGCTCCAGGCAGCTCAGCAGGTGTGAAAGCTTCGCCACTTTACTATGCTCGTGATAACTGGTTAAAGGAGTTTTAATACCATAGGTTGAAAGGAGGCGCCTTGTCTTTCGGGTATCCTCCGCGGCAATAAGCTGCACTTCAGAAAGGATGCGCAGGGCACGAAATGAGACATCCTCCAGATTACCTATCGGTGTGGCTACAATATAAAGGGTCGGCATTGCTCCTCCAGGACGAAACATTATAGCTTATCGACCATCGCCTCGTCCAACCCAGCGTTGACTTTGGGCCTCCTCCTCTGATATAGTTACCTTTACAATTACAAGGCAAGGGCAAGGAGGGTTAACTCATGCCTTCCCCGCAGTTCAAAGAGATAAAGCAGTGCTACGGCTTCGACGAGGTAGCACTGGTACCGGGGGATACAACTATCAACCCGGAACAGATAAACACCGATTTCACCCTGCGTAACTTTACCTTCGGGATGCCTTTCCTCGCCTCCGCAATGGATGCCGTAGTAGATACCCGCTTTGCTGTTTTACTGAGCCAGTTGGGAGGACTCGCGGTGCTCAATCTGGAAGGGGTTAACACCCGTTATGACGATGCCGATTCAGTGTTAGCAGAAATCGCGAGCATCCCCGATAATGAGGTCACCACCTTCCTGCAGAAGATCTACTCAGCACCAATCAAGGAGAACCTTATTGGCGAACGCATAAGCGAGATCAAGCGCGCCGGAGCGATTTGTGCCGCCTCGGTGACGCCCCAGAACACCAAGCGATTTGCCCCTATCTGCGCAGAGGCAGGTGTAGATATCTTCGTAGTGCAATCCACCGTGACTACAGCTCAACACGTCTCGAAAAGCTATCAGGGCCTCAGTTTCTCCGATCTGTGCCAGATAATGCCAGCCCCGATTATCGTGGGCAACTGCGTTAGCTACAATGCTGCTCTCTCGCTGATGAAAGAGGGCATCTCCGGCATTCTCGTCGGCGTAGGGCCCGGGGCTGCGTGCACCACGAGGGAGGTTACAGGGGTCGGCGTTCCCCAGGTAACAGCGACTATGGATTGTGCCGCCGCCAGGGAATACCACCTTCAGGAGACCGGTAAGTATGTTGCCATAATCACCGATGGCGGTTTTCGTACCGGCGGAGATATTTGCAAGGCCTTCGCCTCCGGCGCCGACGCCGTGATGCTGGGGTCGATCTTCGCCCAGGCCAAAGAGGCCCCGGGACGAGGGTATCATTGGGGCATGGCCACCCCCCACGCGGCATTGCCCAGGGGAACAAGAATTAAGGTAGGCACCACCGGCAGCCTGGAACAGATACTATTCGGGCCAGCCTCGGTCACCGGCGGGACTCAGAACCTCATCGGAGCGCTACGAACCTCGATGGGCATGTGCGGCGCGCGATCCATCAAGGAGATGCAACGCGTGGAGATGGTGCTGGCTCCATCGATAAAGACAGAGGGTAAATTCTTCCAATCACAACAGGGGAGATAATCCTGAACCCCCCGCTGACGTTTCAATCAATAAAAGGTGATTATGATGTCCGTACTTCTATATGAGAAAAAGGGTAGGATCGCCTATATCACCCTGAATCGCCCCGAGAAGCGAAATGCCCTAAATTACGAGCTGCTGGGTGAGCTGGAGAAGGCATGGATAGACTTCCGTGATGATGACGACCTGTGGGTGGCCGTCCTTACCGGAGCTGGGACCACGTTCTGCGCCGGGCTCGACCTCAAAGAGCGGGCGGCACAGGGATCATTCCTAAAACCAGGAGATACTCTAAACCCTCTATGCCCCGGTGCTCTTAAGGTCTGGAAACCCATCATCGTTGCTGTCAACGGCCCCGCATACGCCGCAGGCTGGCTTCTGGCCATGGAATGCGACCTGAGGATAGCCAGCGAGTACGCCCGCTTTGCCATCACCGAGGTGCAGGTAGGACTCGCCGCCATCGGTAGCGCCCACCTCCCTCGCTATATACCAACAGCAATCGCTATGGAGATGCTCCTGACCGGCGACCCGATAAGCGCTCAGCGAGCGTACGAGATAGGTTTCCTCAATAAGGTGGTTTCAGATGAGGAGCTTCTGCCTGCTGCCACCGCTTTAGCGGAACGCCTGTGTAAAAATGCCCCCTTAGCGATAAGACTAACCAAGGAAGCAGCATTCAGGAACATCTACCCTACTGATGAGGAAGCAACGGCTAGCAATATAATCATGGCTGCTTCCCTGGCCAGTGAGGATATTATAGAGGGAATGATAGCCTTTTCCGAAAAGAGGCCGCCCGTATGGAAAGGGAAGTAATTAATTGCCCTCGTCCTGAAACTATACATATATTGCACACTTTATAATAACTGGAGAGTTGAGGTCACAATGAAGAAATCCTTTATATCTGGATTAATGGTTGCCCTGATAGTAGTTGGTATCGCGATGGGGTGTGGAAACGGAGAAGCCGAACCTACCCCCACCCCGACGAAGGAGATAGGTGAGCTGCCGGAAACCTATCAGTACTCGATGGAATGGTCAGACTCGAATGAAGTTAGCGTATCCCTGGATGTGTGGGGCAAAGGGGAAAAATCGAGAGTAGATATGAGCATGACAGATCCAAGCGAGGAGACTGACCTGGCCATATTCATCGACGATGGCGAATTCCAATGGATTTATGATCAGTATGAGAATATCGCCACTAAGTATCAATCGGATGCCGGGATGAGCCTAGCTGATTCATACACGTGGTGGTTTGTCGAATATTATTTTGGCAACGTATCAGAAGAAACTATACTCGCAGAAATGGAGGTTGCTTGTAACATTGACGCGTTATGCTCCAGCGTGTCTATCACCGGCCATGAGAGCATTGGCGGACAATCCTGCACAAAGTTCACCTCCAGCGCATATGATGGGGCTACGATTATCTACTGGATATCGAATAGCGGCTTACTTATAAAGGTAGAGGCCGCAGACGCCGCAGGCTATAGTGTGGCCATGGAGTATACAAATATTGACTTAAATTCAAATATTTCCGATGATCAGTTCGATATCGACAAGGTGGCACCAGGTGTTGAAATAACTGACATGACGGAAGCGTAAGAGTTCGCGACTAATGCCGATTAGAAGAGAATGCTGAAATATTCTCAATCAACCCCCTATATCCCCCAATCTTGGGGGACTTTTTAAAGCTGGGGGACACCCCCAGACCCCCGGCAGGAAATGTCCTGCACCTTTTTTCATTGGTCT
>JAVLBD010000052.1:0-9025 GCA_031581405.1 Dehalococcoidia bacterium | reverse complement strand
ACCCATACGGATTTTATCTTATTCGCCCTGATCTGTTCCCACATAATAAACCAATATGCTTAACGCCGATAAACGTTTAGAATTTCTTATCACATGCATATAGAGACTGCTGAAATAGCTTCAATCAACCCCCTAATCCCCCAATCTTGGGGGACTTTTTAAAGCTGGGGGACACCCCCAGACCCCCGGCAGGAAGTATCCTGCACCTCTTTTTCAGTGGTCTCATATATTATGTAAAGCTCACTTTGGGAACCTCTCGCTCGGCCGGTGCCTCCAGCTCAAAGAACTCTCCAACCTTGAAACCGAACATGCCTGCTACAATATTGGAAGGAAACTGCTGCACCTTGTTATTGAGATTCAGAACACTGTCGTTATAGAACTGACGAGCAAAGCTGATTTTATTCTCTGTCGAGGTTAGCTCTTCTTGCAGAGCGAGGAAGTTTTGATTTGCCTTCAGATCTGGATAACTTTCTGCAACAGCAAAGAATCGCGTCAGAATCCCGCTCAGTTCGCCCTCTGCCTTTGCCTGCTGGCCCACACCGCGACCGCCGGCCTCCACCGCCGAGGTCCTTGCTTTGGTTACCGCTTCCAGGGTCTCTCGCTCAAATTTCATATAGCCCTTGGCTGTCTCGATCAGGTTTGGAATCAGGTCGTGCCGCCTTTTCAACTGTACATCGATCTGAGACCAGGAGTTTTGCACCTGGTTCCGCTGCCGTACCAGCGAGTTGTACTGCATGAAGAGCATGATCCCCAGCACCACAACAACCCCAATTACTACATACAACGCTATCATCTTTGCACCTCCAAAACTAAATTCTTTTTTATTCTCTCCCCTGGAATACTTCTCCCAGGAAGGTGACTACCCTATCGTATATGCCAGACTCCTCAGAAGATTTATCTACATGCTGTTTTATCACCTGGCCTAATTCACCCCCATCGAACCACAGGCCTTCTCCCTGTGAGCACACATCGATAACTACCTCAGGCTCGTGGCCTATGGCAGCTTTTCGCATTTTCTTTGCACAGACAGGGCACCTGCGTTTCTTCTCTGCTATAGCCTTTTCCGGCATGGTCATTATGTCCGCTATATTAAGCTCGCCCACTTTAAGGTCCAGCGATTCAAGCAGGAGTGCCAGCTCTCCAGCATCAAACCATACCCCAAGGCATTTTATACAGTAGTCGAGCTCTATCCTCTCATGTTCAACTATTATCATCGGTACTTTGCATACTGGACAGCGCACTTTTCACCCTCCCCCTTTTCATCACCATGACGCCTACGAGAAATGAATATAACAGGCTGTTTCCTTCTGCGCTTCTAACGTAACTATTAGCCATCATAGCAAGCAGAAGAAGTTACGTCAACATACATTTGGAGCTTAATATACAGAGAGTGCTGAAATAGCCTTGGTCAACCCCCTATATCCCCCAGTCTTGGGGGACTTCTGAAGCTGGGGGACACCCCCAGACCCCCAGCAGGAAGTATCCTGCACCTCTTTTTCATCGGTCTCATAAAGTCAGGATTCTTTAGAAGATAAGGCAGGGTAGAGAGCTATGTGGTGGCACTAATCAGGACAGATGGCACCTTAATCCCAAGAAGATTGCACTAAGTGGACTCGAAAAGCGATTTGAATCTCCGGGGAACCTCGGCAACCTTCTCCCTCTCGTAATCAAAGAAAAGCATCCCTGTCTTAGAAACGGCGACCACCTTGCCAGTCCGTTTGTTGGTCACCCGGTAGAAGAAATCGCATCCATATTTATGGAAATTGGCAACAGCGATATCGATCCTCAGAACATCCCAGTGAAAGGCCTCTGACTCGTAGACGATAGCCAGGTCGGCATTAATGAAAGTAAGGCCGTCGATTAAAAGCTCGGGGAAACCATTCGCCCTCAAAAACCTCAGATGAGCTTCGTTCAGCATTGCAATTAGTGAGTGGTTTCCCAAATGTCTGCCAGCTAGGACGTCCCCTATTCTGACCTCAATCTCGGTTGAAAATAAAAACTCTTCCGGTAAGTCGATCTTAACTCGAGCCATATGCAACCCCTTCTTTTTCCTGATCAATAACACCGCTTCCCTCTATCAGCACCGTCTTCACCCGCCGCTCGAAAACGCCCCGCTCCAGAAGCACGCGCCGATGGCACCTCTGACACCTGATCCCGATATCGGCACCTACCCTGACCACCTGCCACTGGTCACCGCCGCAGGGGTGTTTCTTCTTCATGCGTACCAAATCGCCTATCTTTATCTCCATCTTTAGGTAGTCCCACGGTAACAATTGATCTCATCACGCAGCTTGAGCGCGGCATCCCGGGCGGCCAATGCGAAGTCCACACCCTTTTCACTCCCCTCCCTGCCAGCATAGATAATCTGTCTAGAGGAGCTGATAATCGCTTTCTCTCCCTGAGCGTCCACTCCATAGCGAACTGCGCCGGCGAGGTCGCCCCCCTGAGCGCCTATACCCGGAATTAATAGCAGCATCTCTGGACAGAGCTGGCGCACCCGCTTCAGCTCCTCAGGATAGGTAGCACCCACTACCAGCCCGATATTACCGAAGGTATTCCACTCCCTGGCCCGCCGGGCCACTATTTCGAACAGGGGTATTTCGCCCTTACCTGTCGTCTCGGACTTCTGAGAAAGCAATAGATCCTGAAAATGCGCCGAGCCCGGGTTGGATGTGCGGCAGAGAATGAAAACTCCCTTGTCCTTATAATCGATAAACGGCTCCAGTGAGTCATGGCCCAAATAGGGGTTCACCGTAGCAGCATCGAAGCCAAATGTCGAGAAAAGCGCCCGGGCATAGGCTCGCGCCGTGCTGCCGATATCGCCGCGCTTCGCATCACCGATAATAGGAATGTTATCTGGGATATGGGCGATGGTCTTCTCCAGCGCTTTTAAACCCTCTACACCCAATGCCTCATAGAAAGCCAGGTTGGGCTTGTAGGCGCATACCAGGTCCGAGGTGGCATCAATGATGACACGATTAAACTCAAGGATATCCACCCCGGGCATCAACTCCGGATCGGGGTCGAGCCCAACACAGAGGAGGCTTCTATTGGTATGGGTAGCGTTACGCAGCTTCTGTAAAAAGTCCATGGTCCTAGGGGGATAATACCGCCCTGTTAGGCCAACGTCAAGAAGCCAGATATATGTTGACAAAGATATCCTTTCGGTGGATACTGAAAAGGCACCAGGAGCTTCTGTGGTGTCTCCTACAAAATATAATCCGAAAGAGAGTTAAACATGCTTACCAGATATGACGAGATGCTCTGCCATCAGATCGTTTCTACGTTTGACCGGGTTGATACCAGCGCCCGAGAATGGACGGAGAGGATCTGGCTTAGCGCCCATGATACTACGGGTAAATTCCATCTCGTCGCTGGCTTCGGACACTATCCCAATCGAAATATCATGGATGCATTTACCTGCTTTGCCGTTGAGGGCAAGACACAATACGCCGTGAGAGCATCGCGTGAGTTGCGCCCTCAACTTGACGAGGTTAAGGTCGGGCCCTTCTCCTACGATGTGGTCGAGGCACTGAAAAAGGTGCGCTGCTCCCTGGACGAGAACGAGCACGGACTTAGCTATGAGATAGAGTTTGAGGGAAGTATGCCTCCGCATGAGGAGGAACCACAGTTCTCCGTTAGCCGCGGCAGGATAATGGAGAACGTATTGCGCTATGTGCAGGTGGGCAGCCCCAGTGGCTGGATCAAAGCTGAAGGGAAGACCTACAAGATCAATAAGGACGGATGGCTGGCGGAGCGGGATCATTCATGGGGAATCAGGCGGGGGGGCGGCGTGCCGGAAACCGGGGTGCAGCCCGGTGAGATCCCGGTGGGGTACCTGTTCAACATGGGATTTATGCAGTTCGAAAAATGGGGCGCCACCTACCACCTAAGAGAGGATTGGGAAGGGAGGCCACTGCATTTCAGCGGCGGGGTGTTTTATCCCTATTCAAGCCAGAAACAGGAGCTCAGCCTGGAAAGCATTTCACACGATTTTCAATTCCGTCCCGACATGCGACAGATGAAGTCCGGGCAGGTGCTCTTGAACGCCACCGATGGTTCCAAGATAGAGGTGTCAATGCGTCCCCTCAGTATATGCTATCTGAAGGCAGGAGGATACTTTGGCTACGAAGGGTTCACCCACGGTCTGTGGTTGAGTCCCTCCTTTATCGACAGTCTCAAGCTAGACCTTGGTGATCCCGATACCGTAAAGGGGGTCTCGTTCCTCGATGATTTCATGTGCGAGTTCCGCTGTGGCAACGAGGTGGGCTACGGAATCATCGAACTGGTAATCGTGGGCAAGTATCCTAAATACGGCTACCAGGGCTATTAAGAGGAGGTCAACATGCTCACAAAGTTTGATGAGTTTCACTGCCACCAGATCGTGGATACATTGGACCATGTCTTGGACAGCGACCGACAATGGACGGAGAAGTACTGGATGAACGTTCACGATAAAACGGGGGAAGTGGTGCTAGCCACAGGCTTTGGTGTCTATCCCAACCGCAATGTTATGGACGGCTACGGTTGCGTCACCATCGATAACAAGGCCCAGCACAACATGAGGCTCTCACGGGAGCTCAGACCGCAAATCGAGGACCTGAAGATTGGCCCACTATCCTGGGAGGTAATCGAGGGGCTGAAGAGGATACATGTTGCCCTCGATGAGAACGAGTACGGAATCAGCTATGACCTGGAGTTCGTGGGCAGGGTGCCCGCCCACGAGGAAATCCCCCAGGTGCGCCGTGACAAAGGCAGAATCTTTATGAACACATGCCGTATGGCTCAACTGGGAAAGGCCAGGGGCTGGGTTAAGGTGGATGGCAAGAAATACGATATCGACGAGGACTCGTGGCGGGCGCAGAGGGACCATTCATGGGGCATTCGTATGGGTGTTGGTGCCCCCGAGCAGGGGGTGCAATCGCCGGATATATCCTTCTTCGCCAACCTAATGATCAACTGGCTGACCGCCCAGTTTGAGGACTGGGGAGTTCACTACTACCTACTCGAGAAAGCAGATGGGACGGTCGAATATCTGTCAGGAGCACTGGTTTATGGTTTCGGAGATGACAGGGAGGCAATCCCGGTGGTGGCTGTGGACCACAACTTTGAGTACCACACTAATAGCGGAAGGATGAAATCGGGCCGCGTGGTCCTGACAATCGCCAATGGCTCAAAGATAGAGCTATCTATGCGGCAACTGACAACCATGTATCTAATGGGCGGGGGCTACGTAGGCTATAACGGCTTCTACCACGGCATCTGGATGGGCCCCGACTGGACAGACGGTGAAAAGTGGGATGTCAGTGACCCCGATGTTGCCAATCAGGTTCACGGCCTCGACGATACTGTATGCGAGTACCGCTGTGGCGACGAAGTAGGCTACGGAATCATCGAAAATCTCATACTGGGCTCGTTCCCCAAATACGGCTTCTAACCTATCACTGTGACGTAATAAACTGCACACTACTACAAAATTATGATGTACAACCCCAACGGGAATCTATGTACTTAGGAGACAGATTATGTATGCACGGCAGATAGACCTGGCGGATATGCAATCCAGGCTGACGACCTGGCTGCAGGGTAAAATGCCCGGTACGCGGAACCTGTCGATATCGCCTCTGGAGAGGTCGAGTGGAGGGCTCTCCAATGAGACCTTTTTCTTCAACATGTCGTGGCAGGAAGCAGGGCAAAGAAATCGGCGAAGAAGGTGCTGCGGTGGCAGCCGAAGGATTTCCAGGTCTTCCCTAGTTACGACCTGGGAATGCAATTCCGTGTTATGGAGTGCCTGCAGGGCACTAACGTTCCGGTTCCCACGGTCAACTGGCTAGAGGAAAACGAGGAGGTGCTGGACAGCCCCTTCTACCTCATGGACAGGATTGACGGGGTTATCCCCTGCGAGGTGCCCCCTTATCACTCCTATGGAATGTTTTTCGAGGCCACCCCGGAGCAGCGAGCCAAGATGTGGTGGGGGTCCCTGGAGGCCACGACAAAAGTGCATAAAGTAGACTGGAAGGGCGCCGGGCTCTCCTTCCTCGGTATACCCTCGGGCGGTACCGGGCCGGTTGATAAGCAGCTGGATTACTGGGAACACTACCTCAGCTGGATCAAGGAGGACCCTCAAGAATCTCATCCCACACTTGAGGCCGCCCTGCACTGGCTTAAGGAGAACCGATATACCCCCGAGCATTTAACGCTGTGCTGGGGCGATGCACGGATGCCCAACACTATCTATGGTCCTGATTTCGATGTACTGGGTGTGCTTGACTGGGAGATGGCTTATATCGGGGATCCCGAGTCAGACCTTGGTTGGTACTTCTTCCTCGATTGGCAGTACAGCGATGGTTATGGCATTCCACGACTAGAGGGGACTCCAGGAAGGGAAGAGACCATACAGCGCTATGAAGAGCTAACGGGGTGGAAGGTGAAGAACCTCTTCTATAGTGACGTCATGGCTGCCTTCAGATTCGGAGTCATTATGGCCAAGATCGCCAAGAACATGAAGGCAACGGGGGTTCCCACACCCACCGAGGACTTCGAACGTGACAATCCCTGCACCCAAAGGCTGGCCAGCCTGCTGGACCTACCCGCTCCGGGCGGGCCTAAAAGAGCGGTGACAAATATTGAAGAGGTGACGGTAACTGTTCAGTTACACCTCACCGGCCCTGGCAGCAGCGATTGGTATCTGATTTCCGACAAGGGTAAGGGAACCCGTCATGAAGGGACAGCGCAGAATGCCGACGCTACGTGTACCGCATTGGCTAAGGACTGGGACGCAATTCAGAAGGGAGAGCTGGACCGCGTTCAAGCCTTCATGAGCGGCAAGCTCAAGATAGAGGGCGACCTGACCCTGATGATGCAGTTAGAGGATATGATTTCCAAGCATAGCCATCCTGAATAAATGCAATGACCGTGTGTGAGCTTTATGTCAAGATTGATGAGCCCTTTCAGGGATACCTGGATGAGGGATGGCTGAGGCGGTTAGTGATAAAGACCCTTGCCGTAGAAGGAATGCTTTCTCCCGTAGAGCTGGGACTGGTGATTACAGATGACGAGACGATACACCAGCTCAACCGTAGCTACCGGGGAAGGGACGAGACAACCGATGTTTTATCCTTCGCCCTTAGCGAAAATAGCCAGGATGCAGCGGGAATCCCGTTTATCCCCCCCCCCGACGGCACGTCTCATCTTGGCGAAGTACTTATCTCTTATCCCCAGGCAGTAGTCCAGGCGAAGGAGCATAAACACCCCGTAGAGCGGGAGATAGCGCTCTTAGTTATCCACGGCGTGCTACATCTCCTCGGCCATGAAGATGAAGACGAGGTAGCTGAAGCCAGGATGAGGACTGCGGAGCAAAGAGTTTTAGGAGAACTGACTGATGAACATCTATTATGAGCAACCGCCCTACAGACCACCCACTGAAGGCTACAGCCTCCTCGTTAGGGCAACGAGAAATTGCTCCTGGAACAGGTGTGAGTTTTGCTGTATGTACCGGGGTGCCAAGCTGGAAATCAGGCCGGTGGAGGACGTCAAGAACGATATCCGCGCCATGAAAATGGTTGCCGATGAGATGAAGGATTTGGCGTTGAAGAACGGCTACGGAGACCGCATCGGGATGGTTGCCCGGGCTAATGGGATACACTGGCTTAATGATGGGGTGGTAAAACACGCCTTTATCGCGGACTCCAACAGCGTTATTATGAAATCAGAGGACCTGGCCGAGATCATCAGGTTCCTTTACCAGACCTTCCCCACGCTGGAAAGGGTTACCAGCTATGCCCGCGCCAAAACCCTGGTTAAAAAAAGTCTGGAGGACCTGCAATTGCTTCGAGAGTCCGGGCTTAACCGTCTCCACGTGGGTCTTGAGACCGGCGATGAGGAACTACTTAATATAATCCAGAAGGGCGCTACTCCTGACGAGATGATACTCGGCGGCAAGAAAGCCCTCCAGGCCGGATTCGAGCTATCCGAGTACGTCATGCCCGGGCTCGGGGGACAGGAAAAATGGGAGCAACATGCCCGCGGTACCGCCCATGTGCTAAACGAGATAAACCCACACTTCATCCGCCTGCGCACCCTGTTCGCGGTTCCCGGCACCCCCCTCGCCGGAAGATACGAGCGGGGCGAGTTCAGCCAGCAGACAATCGAGGGGCTTCTCAAAGAGGTGCGCCTGATGATAGAGGAGCTGACGGTATCGGCAGATTTCGTAGTAAGCGACCATATCGCCAACCGCTATATGTGGGGGATAGACGGCAAACCTTCGCTGGATAAAAAGCGGATGCTCAAGGCGATGGATAGCCTCATTGCTGCCGCCAAAGAGAGCCATGAGAAGTACCCTGTTTACAGTGGACTGTAAAAGCAACAACTGGAATTTATCAGGGACAGGCGTGTGGCGCAGATAGATTAAGGGAAAAGGTCTAGAATGGCTAAAAGGCAAACCAAGGTCGAAAAGGTCGAAAAGGTCGAGAAGACCGAAGAAGACGAGAGGCGGGGAGCGCAAGTATACTACCGCAAGTGGCGCCCCCAATCCCTGGCCGAGGTGGTTGGTCAGGAACATGTGACCCAAACCCTGCTAAACGCTCTTAAAATGGGACGGGTAGCCCATGCCTACCTCTTCTGCGGCCCGCGCGGGACGGGAAAGACCAGCACCGGACGAATCCTGGCCAAGGCGGTGAACTGTCTTGAAAGCGGCGAAGGAGAGCCGTGCAACGCCTGCATCCTATGCCAGGCGACCACTGAAGGGAATGCCATTGATACAATGGAGATCGATGCCGCCTCAAACAGGGGCATCGATGAGATTCGCGAGCTTCGGGAGCGGATAAGATTCGCCCCCAGTATTGCAAGAAATAAGGTATATATCATCGATGAGGTTCACATGCTCACCGAGCCCGCCGCCAATGCCCTGCTCAAGACCCTGGAGGAGCCTCCGCCCCATGTCCTGTTTGTACTGGCAACCACCGAGCCCCACAAGGTGCCTCTTACCATACTCTCCCGGTGCCAGCGCTTCGATTTCAGGCGTATC
>JAVLBD010000051.1:0-9247 GCA_031581405.1 Dehalococcoidia bacterium | reverse complement strand
GTAGCCACATCGACGAACACCTTCTTCCGCTCTATCGGAGGCGCTGTCGGGTTAGCTATCGCAGGATCCGTAATGAACAACCGCTTCGCAGATGATTTTACGGGGGGCCTCCCGCCCGAAATATCCGCAGTCATCCCCCCGGAGCAATTGTCCTCCCTTGCCCATAACCCCCAGGCGCTGGTCAGCCCCGAGGCACAGGATCAACTGAGAGGTTTCTTAGAGAGCATGGGATCCCAGGGCGTTCAGCTTTTTGAGCAGTTACTTTCAACTCTGCGCGAGGCTCTTAACTCGGCTCTCACGGAGGTTTTCTTTGTTGCTTTTTGCGCTATCGTTGTAGCTTTTATAATCAATCTCTTTCTTAAGGAAATCCCCTTGCGTAAGCATCTATAAGAAGGTCCGATTCAGGCAACGATTAAACTGTGTAATATGGAGAGACCGCTGAGAAAAAGGTACAGGATGCTTTTCTGGGGATCTGAAGGTGTTCCCCTACTTTAAAAATCCTCAAGATTGGGGGATGAGGCGGTGGATTGAGACTATTTCAGCATTCTCATAGAGAAAATCCAATAGTCTCCAGATTGTGATGTGAATAGCAGCAGGGGGAACGAGGCTAGCGACCCTGTAAAAGCGACATGAACTCAGCGCGGGTAGCGGGGTTCTCGCGGAAAATTCCCCTCATTGCGGATGTTACGATTTTAGACCTTGGCTTCTTCACCCCGCGCATGGTCATGCACATATGCTCCGCTTCAATGACCACCGCCACTCCGTTTGGCTTGAGAGCCTCTACCATGGCCTCCGCGATCTGGGTGGTCAGCCTCTCCTGAAGCTGTGGCCGCTTTGCCAGAATATCCACCGCACGCGCCACTTTAGAGGCCCCGGCGATTCGCCCCTTGGGGATGTAGCCTACATGCGCTAACCCGAAGAAGGGGAGAAAGTGATGCTCGCACATGGAGTAGAAGGGGATGTCCTTAAGGATCACCATCTCGTGGTGACCCTCGTCAAAGCCTACGACGAGCGCATCCCTGGGATCCATATCGAGGCCGCTGAAAATGTCGGCGTACATATCGGCGATACGCCTCGGCGTGTCTTTAAGACCCTCCCGCGACGGGTTTTCACCGACCGCTTCAAGTATGGATGTAAATGCTTTCTTAATCCTGCCTTTATTGACCAATGGCCATTCCTTTCAGCGCTTCCCGTAGACCTTGCGGTCGAGATTTCGTATGTTGTCTTTCGCCGGGATGGTGTAGAGCTCATTACCCATGAATAGGGCGGGCGAGACGCGCTCCAGGTTGAGCGCCTGCCCCTCTGTAAATAGTTTTTCCTCAAAGTGAGTAGCCAGTATTTCACCAACAACCCACACATGGTCGCCATAGGTTTTATGGTCTACCAGCTTGCACTCATAACAGGCGTAGGCATCCCTTAAGATGGGCACCGATGTCTTTAGTGGTTTATCCTTTTCGATCCCCCACCTCTGGAACTTGTCAACCTCCCTGCCCGAGATACCGCCTACAGAGGCAACGAGTTCTGCCTTATCAATGGGCATGAAGTTCACCCCAAACTCCTTAGTCTCCAGCATCAGCTCCAGGGTGAACCTCTTCGGAGCGATGGAAACCCCGTAGATGGGCGGATTTGCGGATATGGAAGAGTGCCACGCTACGGCCATGGCATTGTCTTTTCCCCCGGCATGAACGGTGACTATGGTGGCTACCTTGGGGTAGTGGTGAGAGAACTTTCCCGCGCCCTCTATGCTTACTTTTGCCATTGAGACCTCCTCGATTCTAGAATCATTCGAAGTCCAGGGCTTGCTCGATAGCGGAGAGCTCAGCGGGGAGCTCAACAGGAGGCGGCGCACACCGGATCGCAGTGTCCGGGTCCTTTAATCCGGCGCCGGTGATAATACAGACCACTTTTTTACCCCTCAGGTTCATGCCCTGCCCCGTCACCTTCAGTAGGCCAGCCACTGAGGCTGCAGAGGCCGGCTCTCCGAAGATTCCCTCCTTCTGAGCAAGCAGGTGATAGGCGGAAAGGATCTCTTCATCGGTGACCGAGTCGATGACTCCGCCTGACTCATCCCTGGCAGCGACCGCCCTCTGCCAGCTTGCCGGGTTGCCGATCCTGATAGCTGTCGCCACCGTCTCAGGGTGCTCAAAGACCCTCCCCTGGACAATAGGGGATGCCCCCTCAGCCTGAAAGCCCATCATTCGTGGCTTCTTGATAGAGTGGCCGGACTGATGATACTCGGAATAGCCCTTCCAGTAGGCGGTGATATTCCCTGCGTTGCCCACCGGGATGAAGTGATAGTCCGGGGCATCGCCCAGCGCATCCACGATCTCGAAGGCGCCTGTCTTCTGCCCTTCGATGCGATTAGGATTAACGGAATTGACCAGGGTGATGGGATACCTCTCTGCAAGAGTGCGTACAATGGTGAGAGCCTGGTCGAAGTTGCCGTCTATTGCTATGATCTTGGCCCCATAAATAAGGGCCTGGGACAGCTTCCCCTGGGCGATCTTTCCCTCGGGGATGATGACGATTGTACGCAGACCGAATCTCGCCCCGAAGGCGGCCGCCGAAGCACTGGTATTGCCGGTGGAGGCGCAAATTATTGCCTTGCTACCTTCCTCCACTGCCTTGGCCACGGCTAAAACCATACCCCGGTCTTTAAAGGAACCGGTGGGGTTGCACCCCTCAAGCTTGAAGTAAAGCTCGCACCCTATCTCCTCCTCGATCTTCTGAGACCGAACCAGGGGCGTATCCCCCTCCCCCAGCGTGATAATCGGGGTCTTTGTGGTGGTGGGGAGGAATTCACGGTATCTTTCCAGAATACCCTTTTTCATTTTCTATTTTTCACTAAGTTCAAAGTTGTCGGTTTGTTAGCCCTGGAGACGGCGATTGAATGTCAGTTGATACCCATCGATATCCTCGATGGCAAAGTCCCTGATGCCAAAGTGCTCATCCTTTATATCGTATACGATCTTAACACTCTTATTCTTCAATTCGACGTAATACTCATCAATGTCGCCATCGATTTCCATATACAGGTTTACACCGACCCCCAGCTTCTCATCGCTGGCAATACCCATATTTTTGGCCAGTAGAAACATCATTACCATACCGTCCTTTGAAAGATCGGCATATTCAGGGTTATTTTCATCGGGGAAAACCATCCCTGTCTCGAATCCAAGAATATTCTTATAGAATTCGATCGTCTCTTTCACATTCCGTACCGCCAGCAGGGGGGATAGATAGCCCATTTTTTCGTCCTTTCAAATAGTTTACATAATGAGATATAGAACCTAATCGGCTGACCTGTTATAGTGCTATGTATATAGCCCTTTAGTCCTCTACACGGACGAAGTTCGAGATCTCCCGCACCACATCGAGATGTTCGATCTCCCCCATCGCTTGCTGCATTGCCCGCTCTTTTGCCGGGTAGGTCATGAGGACGATCTCCGCTACATCGGCGGAGATATCGCTCTCCTTCTGAATTACTGATGAGATGCTGATCAGGTTGTCGCCCATGACCCTTGAAATCTTGGCCAGCACGCCGTGACGATCTACTGTGCTCATTCTTAGATAATACCGGGTCTCGATCTCGGAGATGGGCTTGATCTTCTTCGTAGGGTCAAGCCGCAATATGGGGGTGATACTTACCCCGTGGCTGATCCGCTGTGCTACATCGATTACATCGGCGATTACGGCGCTCGATGTCGGGGCAGGGCCCGCCCCCTGGCCGTAGAACAGCACTCGCCCTACCAGGTCGCCCTCTACCTGTACCGCATTATTCACGCCATCAACCTTGGCCAGGAGCAGGTCTTGGGGAAGGAAAACGGGGTGGACGCGCGCCTCAATGACGCCATCCTGCTCTTTTGCGATAGCGAGGAGCTTTATTTCATAGCCCAGCTCTTTTGCGTAGCGGAAGTCGCGGGATGAAAGGCGGGAAATACCCTCCCGATAGATGTCATCGGGGTGCACCTCGACACGAAAGGCTAAAGTGGTGAGTATAACGAGCTTATAGACGGCGTCTATCCCCTCGATATCGTTTATCGGGTCAGCTTCCGCGTAGCCCAGATCCTGAGCCTGCCTCAGGGCTGATGAAAAATCGATTCCCGCTGAGGCCATCCTGGTCAGGATATAGTTGGTTGTTCCATTGATAATGGCATAAATAGTTCTGATCTCATTGGCTAAAAGGTCTTGCTTGAATGGGGCGATCAAGGGGATGCCTCCGCCCACACTGGCCTCGTAGAGGATATCCACACCCTTGTCTTTCGCCAGGGAGAGGAACTCGGGGAAGTGCTTTGCCATCACCTCCTTATTGGAAGTGACTACATATTTCCCCCTTCCCAGAGCATCGCTGATAAGCTCCATGGCAGGATGCTCGCCGCCGAGAACCTCGATTATTATATCGATCTCCGGGTCGGCGATGACCTCTGACGGGTCGGTGGTAAAGAGATCGGGGTTTATCTGTGAAGCGCGCGTCTTAGCGAGGTCTTTCTCCGCTATCTTCATCAGGCGTAGCGGGCAGCCAACCTGGGTATCGAGAGCCTCCGCTCGCCCTGTTAGCGCTCGGGCTACACCTCCGCCTACAACACCCAGCCCGAGAAGACCAACCCCTATGCTCTCCTTTTTACCCAATTGTCGTCTACTCCGGCTAATTAATTTTATCTAGGGCCCACTCATACAGGTCCTGCAAATTTTCTATATATCCTGGGTTTTCCCGATCGTACTTGGGGTTGCGTTCCACCTTGATCTCCCACTCATCCGCCATCCAGCTAGAAATTGCGTTGACTGCTAGCTGGTTTCTTGTGGCCTCGTCGATTGCTTTATCCTCTTCACGCCCCAGGACCCTGATAATATACCAGCCCTCATCGGTGCCAAACGGCGTGATGACACCAATCTCAATGTCAGGGTTGAAGGCGACATCGTCGAATTCATGGCTGGCTATCCCCCGGGGCAGCCAGCCTATATCGCCGCCCCCTAGATTAGCAGCCATAGAAATGAAATCTTCGCCCGCAGACAGGTTGCCCATCACCTCTGTCGCCTCCTCCTCGGTGTCTACCCAGATTGCTTCCACATGAACCTGCTCGGCGGATTGGGGAACCTGATCCAAGAAATACTCACTCACCCCTGTTTGTATTAGCCCTGTCTTCACTACCTCCCGGTATTCCTCATCCGAAAGCCCTGTGGCGCTAAGCATTTCTTTGTAGCGCCCTTTGAACTCCTCATCGGTAAGCGGTCCTCCACCCTTTTCCAGCGAGAGCCTGATCTCTTGGGTGACCTCATCGTCGGTGATGCTTATGTTGAAACCCGCTGATCCCTGCCATATAAGCTCGATATTCTCCATATTCTCCAATGTTAGCCGGGCGGGGTTGGTAGATTCTTGTGAAGGGGGAAATAGGCGCAGCGTCCTAACATAGTCATTGCTATTAAAATCCCTATCCCCTACCGTGGTGACCCACTCACTTCCCGGGGCGACGCTTGTTGCATAGAACCCATAGCTGATGAGTGCTGCAATGATGACGAGAACAAGCGTGCCGATGGCGACAACAATCCGTCGCCGTCGTCTCTCCTGCTGCCATCGCGCGAGTCGACGTTTTGTCGGCCCGTGCTTTATCGGAGTCTTCTCTTTTTTCGCCATTTTTAATAATAAAGCCCTCTCGGGGGCTTCACAGGTTATTGGTTGGAGGTTTCACGTGGGAAAAGCGTTTAGTCCTGTAAACTCCTGCTGCTGATAACCGGGCGAATATGGGACGGGGTAAAGGGGAGCATCGCGAGATGCCGCGCCCGTTTTATTGCCATCGCCAAAGCACGCTGGTGCTTAGCACAGGTGCCAGTGCGGCGACGAGGCTCGATCTTGCCCCGGTCTGAGATATAGCGGCGGAGCATAGCTGGATCCTTATACTCGATAGTTTGTACATGAGCAACGCAGAAGGAGCACACCTTGCGCTTCGGGATAAACCTCCTGCCCCCGCCCCCTCTTCTTCCTTGTGACGACTTTCCTTTATCTGACTTTACTGGCCTTCTTCCAGGCATTATTTATTCCTCTCTCGCTATTTTAGAAAGGGAGCTCCTCTGGCTGTATCTCTTCTGCCCCCTCCTCGGCATCCTCAGGAAGCGGAGCCGCTCCCGGGCGATCTAGAAAAATTACCGTGTTTGCCACAATCTCAGTATTGAAGCGCTTCTGACCGTCCTGCCCCTCCCAGTTACGTGTTCTCAACCTTCCCTCAACGTAGGCCCGACGACCCTTGGCAAGATACTGGTTACATGTCTCTGCCAGCTTGCCCCAGGTAGTCACAGTAAACCATTCCGTCTCCTGCTGTCTCTCCCCTTCGGAGGTGGTGTACGTCCGCGTGCTGGCTATACGAAATGAGGTTACCTGGTTGCCGTTGGGAGTGAAGCGCATCTCAGGGTCGGTGCCCAGGTTACCAATAACCATTACCTTATTAAGACTCGCCATCGTCTCAACTCCTTTCCTAGTCGCTCACCCTGACTAACAGGTGGCGCAGGATTTCCTCCGAGAGTTCTAGGCTTGACTCAAGCTCTGCAGTGAGATTAGGGTCCATTTTAAAAAGTGTGAGCACATAATTCCCTTCCGTATAGTTTTTTATCGGGTAGGCAAGCTTTTTTCGTCCCCACGGTTTCACCTCGGTAATGGAACCACCCCGTTCAGTAATGAACTGGCTCACCTTCTTCTCTAGGGTAGCGGTTACTTCGTCATCGGCAACCGACGGGCTAATTACCACGGTGAGTTCATAGTCTCGCAATCCATTACCTCCAGGCTCTACATAAGCTCTATTATAATTACAAATTGGATTATAACATGAAAAGGCTGTAGTAACAACTAACCAATCCCGGGCACCGGGAAACGATGGGATATATCTTCCACTGCTCGACGCACTTCCTCATAGATTTGCTCATCACCTATATTGGCGAGCACTTTAATAATGAGTTGAGCAATGTGCCTTATTTCGTCGGGACCAAAACCGCGGGTGGTGACTGCGGGGGTGCCAAGTCGAATACCGCTGGTAAGCTGGGGAGGACGGCTGTCGAAGGGGATAGCATTTCGATTCACCGTGATCCATACGGAGTCCAGGGCTTCCTCAGCTTGCTTTCCGGTTATATCTAGAGAGGAAAGGTCGATTAGCAGAAGATGATTCTCCGTACCTCCTGAAACGAGGCGCAGACCATCCTTCTGAAGCTCGTCACCCAGAATGCGGGCATTCTCTACCACCGCGCGCTGATAGCCGATGAAATCGGAAGTCATAGCTTCGCCAAAGGCCACTGCCTTTGCGGCAATAACGTGCATTAAAGGGCCGCCCTGAGTGCCGGGGAAGACTGCCTCATCGAGCCGGGAAGCAAACTGTGCCTTGGATAAGAGGAAGCCACCGCGCGGCCCCCGCAGCGTCTTATGTGTGGTGGAGGTGACGATATCAGCGTGGGGGATGGGTGAGGGGTGCACCCCAGCGGCGATCAGCCCCGCTATGTGAGCCATGTCCACTAAGAGATATGCCCCGGCAAGGTCGGCGATCTGACGAAATCGCTCAAAGTCGATAACCCTGGGGTAGGCACTGGCACCTGCAACGATAAGTTTGGGTCTGTGCTGCCGGGCAAGCCGCTCGATCTCATCGTAGTCCAATCGCTCGGTTTCCCGGCCGACACCATAGCTGATAAAGCGATAAAGCTTGCCGGAGAAATTAACTGTGCTTCCGTGGGTAAGGTGCCCCCCGTGGGCTAAGCTCATCGCCAGCACCGTATCCCCGGGGTCGAGCAGGGTGAAATATGCCGCCATGTTTGCCTGGGTGCCACTGTGAGGCTGGACATTGGCATGCTCAGCCTTGAAGAGTAGCTTGGCCCGCTCCCTCGACAGCTCCTCCACTTTATCAACAGCCTGGCAACCACCGTAATAGCGGCGATTCGGATAGCCCTCGGCATATTTGTCGGTGAGTACCGACCCTTGGACCTCCAGAACGGCGGGCGAAGCATGGTTCTCGGAGGCGATGAGCTCAATATTCCGTCGCTGGCGCTCCACCTCGCGGTGAATTGTTTGCCAAACCTCCGGATCGCTCTTTTCGACTGAGGTGCAGTGGTTGGTGAACTGTTTATTCATATTTTTTCCTCTACAGCGTGTACAAGGTAAGGATGCATCATCTCCTGACGGACGTTAGTTTATTTTACCATCCTTTCCCTGTCAATAACTATACTATTTCCCTGGCCGGGCTACCTCGATAAGGGCGATTATTTTCTCCTGTTAGGAGAGAACGGTTTTCTTACAAGAACCTACAGTTGCCCCGCGCGTGCCACTTCTATGAGGGCGAGTAAACCGCCCGAGACCAGTGAATGCCCCCCAAGGATGACCGGAATTGGAGCCTCCATAGCCTGTTGTGTGAATTCACGGACAAAGGGGTTATGTATCTTTTCATACTGTCCCAGGTCGGAGTAGAAGCGGTCGGCTGTGGTAAGATTTAAACCAAAGTGGGTGAAGAGCACTCTGGTATCGATAAAAGCGGCGTTACCTAACCGGGCTAATGTTTCAAAGAAGCGCTCCGCTCCTACCTGCTCCAGATAGAAGCCTAAAATAGTGCACACCTCACCGCGCCTGTCGCGCTCATCGGCGCGCAGGCTTCTCTCCTCGGCGAGCATGCGTACCCGACAAGAGGTCTCACTCTCCAGTTGGGACCAAACATGACTGCCCACACGCCCGGCTACGAGGACCTGGGCATCTTCGTCGGTAAAGTAGCGCACCGCACGTTCCAGGTGAGAGGTATCCAGTTCAAGCCCTTCAAGGTATGATCCGGTGTGGCCACCGATCCCTGGGTGAAGCTTAAGGATGAATAAGTCGGTGGGCGTGTCTACATCGAACTGATAGCGAGCGGTATGTGGCAGTAAGACCTCATGTAAACCGGCTTGCCGGACCAGAAGCTGTGCTAGGGGATTATCGGTCGTGGGAAGCTCGATATCCCCGATGGCCTTTCCTGGGGTGAAAGCGACCAGGTCGGCGGAATAGTGATTGTTAGTGATCACCGCATCTTCTAAGGAGGATAGCTGAGTGCCGATTTCCCTCAGCTCCTCTGAAGAGAGGAGGGGAATACTGCCCCCACCCATATAGAAGGGCGTTTCAATGTCGTATTTGTCAATAATCTCTTTGAGCCTTTTACCGAAGTGAAATGGGTGCCCGCTCTGCTCTACCACCACAGAGGGATCGAGCTGGTCTCCATCGGTGACCAGGATTACCCTACCGAAGATGCCGGCCTGA
>JAVLBD010000050.1:0-9491 GCA_031581405.1 Dehalococcoidia bacterium | reverse complement strand
AGTCCCCCAAGACTGGGGGATATAGGGGGTTGATTGAGAGTATATCAGCAGTTTCATGAGGAGATAATAATGCCAACACTGGACGAGTTAAGAATAGTAATTGCTAAGATTACACATTGCGATGAGCAGGACATTATTCTGGAGACAGCATTAAAGGATATTAAAGCTGATTCCCTTCAATGGCTTCAGATAATAATAGGCACGGAGATGGCCTTGAACATTGAGATAGATATTGACAGTATGAAAGAGCTTGTCACTATAGAGGACTTCGTCAAATTAATAGAGAGTTAAATCAAATAGCCTCAATGCAACTTACCCCAGCCGTCTTATAGAGACCAATGAAAAGATGTGCAGGGGTTGGTTTGGATTATTTCAATAGTCTCATTTTGGAAATCTAGCTGGAAGTACAAGTCGTCGCTTCTATTGTGCCCATACCATCATAAATTTAACTTCTCTAGCCGTTTGACCACTTTATGATCGTGTAGGCACCGCATGCTTACATATAATTCATATATCAGGCTGCCTTTGTGAATGCAACTAATCGATATAATAGATTGCTATGTACAAACGGGGGGGCCTATAATGTGGCGGAGATGACCGATAACAAACCACTGCTTGTCCTCTTTGACGGCAATGCACTTATCCATCGTGCTTTTCATGCCCTGCCTTCTCTGTCTGTGACCAAAACAGGGGAGGCCACCGGGGCGGTATTTGGCTTTGCTAACATGGTCATCAAGGTGCTTGCTGAGCTTAAACCTACCCATTGTGCCGTCGCTTTCGATTACCCTGCACCTACCTTCCGGCATCTGGAGTTCGCTGAATATAAAGCGCAGCGCCCCCCAATGCCTGAGGAACTAAAGAGCCAATTCCATCGGGTACGTCAGCTTGTGAAGGCTTTGAATATACCCAGTTTCGAAGTGGAGGGTTTTGAGGCTGACGATATCCTCGGCACACTCTCCCATCAAGCCTCGGGTCAAGGATTGGATACGGTCATAGTCACCGGCGATTTGGATATATTGCAGCTTGTCTCCCCCAGTGTGCGGGTGCTTTTACCGCGCCCGGGTAAGACTTTTAGTGATACCATTCTCTACGATGAAGGGAAGGTCAAGGAGCGCTATAGCATCTCTCCTCCCCAGATTGCTGATCTGAAAGGGTTAAAAGGCGATCCGTCGGACAACATCCCCGGTGTCGCCGGCATAGGAGAGAAAACAGCGGTGAAGCTTCTCCAGCAGTTCGGGAGCATCGAGGAAATAGTGGCCCATATACAGGAGGTGTCTCCTCCTAAAGTGCAGCAGGCGTTGCAAAATATCGAGAAAGCGTATCTGAGCAAAAGGCTGGCCACTATAGTAACCGATGTCCCCATTAAACTGGACCGTGGTGCCTGTGCCATATCAGCCTTCGATCGATCTCAAGTAACAGCGCTCTTCCGTGAGCTAGAGTTTAACAAGTTGCTGGCCAAGCTCGGTGAGCTGGGAACAGGGGAGAGCACAGAGGCAGGGAAGATGGAGGCATTGGAGGGAGATTATCAGATCGTAGATACGGCACAAGCTCTGGAGGAGCTTGTCTCCAAGCTGCAGGCCGCTCCCTCCTTCACCATCGATCTGGAGACTACGGGCAAAGAGCCCATGTATGCGGGGTTGGTGGGCCTATCCTTTTCCTGCGAGTCTGGTAAAGCCTACTATGTGCCTGTAGGACATCGCTTAGGTACGCAACTCCCTATGAACCACGTTTTAGAGAGGCTCAAGCCCCTTATAGAAAATATGAAAATTTCAAAGGTTGCTCAAAATGGTAAATATGACATGATGGTGCTTGCCGAGCATGGAATAAAGCTCAGGAACCTTAGCTTCGATACTATGATCGCTGCCTATCTACTGGGGGAGAAGGCGCTTGGACTCAAGTCCCTGGCCTTCAACAAGCTGGGTGTAGAGATGACTCCGATCACCGACCTCATCGGTACCGGGGCGAAGCAAACCTCGATGGATTATGTAGCCATCGAGCCAGCGGCTAAGTATGCCTGTGCTGATGCCGACATCACGGGCCGGCTTGCGGGATTGTATGAGGGGGAGCTAAGGGAGCAGGGGTTGTGGCAACTTTTTGACGAGCTGGAGATGCCTCTGGTTCCCGTACTCCTCGACATGGAGCGGAACGGGGTGGCGCTTGATACAGAATCCCTGTGGGCGATGTCCCAAAGCCTTGGGGAGCGTATGAAGGAGCTAGAGGATGAGATTTATGATTGTGCCGGCCACAGCTTTAATATCAACTCTCCGAAGCAACTTGGCTCCGTTCTCTTTGAGGAGATCAAACTCCCCGGGGGGCGGAGGACCAAGAGTGGCTATTCCACTGATGCCGCTGTCCTCGAGTGGTTAAAGGGTACTCATCCAGTTATTGAGCTGCTCGTTGAATATCGCCAGCTAATGAAGCTTAAATCCACCTATATCGATGTTCTCCCCGCCATAATCAACCCGAAATCAGGCAGGGTGCACACCAGCTTCAATCAGACAGGTACGTCGACCGGGCGGCTATCCTCCAGCGACCCCAACCTGCAGAATATCCCTATTCGCGGCGAGCTGGGCCAGCAGGTGAGGAAGGCCTTTATTGCCAGCGATGGCTTCCTGCTACTGAGCGGTGATTATTCACAGATCGATCTCCGTGTTATGGCACATCTTTCCCAGGATGCTCATCTCCTTGACGCTTTTCACCATGATGAGGACATCCATACGGCTACTGCCTCCCAGGTTTTCGACGTGCCTGCTGCCGAGGTAACGACAGATATGCGACGGGTGGCCAAGACGGTGAACTTTGGGGTGATCTATGGTATGAGTGGCTATGGGCTGGAGCAGGCTACCACACTTTCCCGTGAGGAGGCCTCTCGGTTTATTGATACCTATTTTGAGAAGCATAGCGGGGTGAAAGCGTATATCGACGCGACAAAGAGCCATGCCAGGGATCGGGGTTACGTGGAGACGGTTCTAGGCAGAAGAAGATATATCCCGGATATCAATTCCTCCAATGGTCAGGTGAGGGCAGCGGCGGAGCGCATGGCGATAAACATGCCAGTTCAGGGCACCGCTGCTGATATCATCAAGCTGGCAATGATTGACATAAAGAGGGAGATGGATAGGCAAGGGTTAAAGGCAAAGATGATCCTCCAGGTTCACGATGAGCTTGTCTTCGAGGTACCCCAGGAAGAGCTTGAGCTGATGAAGGGCATGGTTATGGAGATCATGCCCAATGCCCTGAAGCTCAGCGTTCCGCTTACAGTCGAGGTCAAAACAGGCCCAAACTGGGGGGAGCTGAATTAAGTAAAGAACGTGAGATGACCGATAGTCCGTAATGATACATGAACCCCATTTCTGATGGTCGGGGGGAGCGAAAATAATGCCAGAGCTACCCGAAGTAGAGACGATGAAAAGGGACCTGTCCCCCAGGATAGTGGGCCGATGCTTTGCCGGTGTCACTTTACAGTGGCCTAGAGCGGTGCAAACTCCATCGCCAGAGGAGTTCTGCAAACGCCTGCAAGGATTGCGTATAGGTGAGATTGACAGGCGTGGGAAATATCTCATTTTTCGCCTGGCAAATGGTGAAACACTCGTCTTGCACTTCAGAATGAGCGGCTCCTTGCTTCTCGATTCCAGGGGTGCATCCGATCCATACACCCGAAATACATTCCATCTCGATAACGGAGCAGGGCTCTACTTTCGTGACCCGCGCAAACTTGGCTTGATGTGGCTGGTAACAGATGAAAATACCGTGGTAGGGAAGCTGGGTCCTGAACCCCTAGACCCCGCCTTTACGGCTACGGATCTGGGTGAATGGTCCAAAAGGTACTCGGCACCGATCAAGGCTGTTCTCTGCGATCAGAGATTCATTGCCGGCATTGGTAATATGTATGCCGATGAAGCCCTCTTTTTCGCCTCCCTACATCCCTTGAGAACAACAAATAGCCTGTCAGAAGATGAGGTAGATCAGCTATACAAGGCCATACGCCGGGTGCTCGAGGAGGCTATAGATAGCTATGGAGCCAGTATTAACGATTACCGTCGCCCTAATGGTGAGCCAGGTACGGCGCAATGTATATTCAAAGTAGCGCACCGGGTGGGAAAGCCCTGTCCTGTTTGTGGTACTATCATTGAGCGGATACCAATTCGCCAGCGGGGTGCCTATTTCTGTCCTAACTGCCAGCGTAATTCGTAAACTTTTTTCTCAAGCTAACTTGACAAATTCATAAAGCACATGATAATCTAAAAATACAACGACCCCAATTATATCGGGGCGGTGAACAAGAAAGTAGCGTAAGTAAGGAAACAAAGTCGCTTGGATCGGTGACGACCGAGACGGCATATAGTAGCAAGTATGAAAATGCCTTCTCGGGCGCTGCCCGCGAAGGTTTTTGTGTTATATAGGGCTTAGATATGCATAATGCGTTGGTTATATTACCGATGAGCATCAGTCAATATGGGGATGGGGTTAATAGATATACATTGAACTTTTCCACAGATACGGATAAGGCTTGAAGAAGCTATGAAGGAAGTAAGGCTAGATCAGGAAAGCACCCGACCCAAGATTGGTTTCATCGGGGCGGGAATGGTGGGCACGGCGCTGGCAATAAGGCTCAGTGGCAAGGGGTACCCTGTTGTCGCCGTTTCCAGTCGTACTATGACCTCCGCTGAGCGGCTGGCAGAGGCCATACCAGGATGCCGGGCATACGATAGCGTTCAGACGGTGGCCGACAGTGCTCAGCTCGTTTTTATCACCACCCCTGATGATGCAATAGCAGAGGTAGCCGGCGCGATTCTATGGAACACCGGTCAGGGAGTAGTTCATTGTAGCGGTGCAGACTCCACGGATATCCTCGAGCCGGCGAGGAAGTATGGTGCCCTTGTAGGCGCTTTCCATCCACTACAGACCTTCGCCAGTACGGCCCATGCAATAGAGAACATTCCCGGCTCGACCTTCGCTGTTGAAGCAGAAGAGCCGCTACTCACCACGTTTCAGGGGATGGCTATTGCTCTCGAAGGGACCTTTATCAGGCTCAACGCAGGTGACAAGGTGCTCTATCACACTGCAGCGGTAGTAGCCTGTAACTACCTGGTTACCCTGGTGAAGCTGGCCACCGACCTGTGGCAGTCTTTCGGGGTCTCATCCCAACAGGCAACCCGGTCACTTCTTCCCCTGCTCCGGGGGACACTGAATAATATTGATAATGTAGGAATTCCCGATTGTCTCACAGGGCCCATCGCCCGTGGGGACTCAGGTACGATAAAGAAGCATATCTCCGCTCTGGAGCGTTCCGCTCCCGGAATTCTCTCAACATATCGAGAGCTAGGGCTCCAGACGATTCCCATAGCTTTGGCAAAGGGAAAGATAGATGACGGGAAAGGCAATGAGTTACAAACACTACTAAAGGAGGTGAATTCATGAGAACAATGCTGAAGGGTAAGATCCACCGGGCGCGGGTTACCGATGCCAACCTGAACTACGAGGGCAGTATAACTATCGACGAGCTCCTTATGGAGGCAGCAGACATTCTCCCCTATGAGAAGGTTCAGGTGCTCGATATCGATAACGGGGCGCGTCTGGAGACCTACGCTATAACGGGGCAGCGGGGCTCTGGTGAGATATGCATCAACGGTGCTGCTGCCAGGCTGGTCTCTGTTGATGACAAGGTCATCATCCTCGCCTATAGTATAGTTAGCGACGAAGAGGCTAGAGAGATAAAGCCCAGGCTGATCAATGTTGACGAGCGGAATGCCATGGTGAAGGAGGGAGCACTGATCTCATGAGGGTTACCATTGGCGATATTAGGGAGATGAAGCAGCGGGGCGAGAAAATCCCCATGCTCACCGCCTATGATTATGCCTTCGCTAAGATTATCGACGAGGCTGGGGTGCCCTTGATCCTGGTTGGCGACAGTCTGGGTATGGTGATTCTGGGCTATGAGTCCACTATCCCGGTCACCATGGATGAGATGATCCATCACGTCAAGGCTGTGGTTAGAGGGACGAAGCATGCCCTGGTAATTGGCGATATGCCCTTTATGACCTATCATGTTTCTCTAGAGGATACATTACGTAACGCCGCTCGCTTTATTCAGGAAGGCGGGGCGCAGGCGGTCAAGCTGGAGGGGGGGGAGGTGGTAGCCGACAAAGTAAACCGGCTAGTGTCCTGCGGCATCCCCGTTCAGGGCCACATCGGGCTCACGCCACAGTCTGTAAACCAGCTCGGTGGATACAAAGTAGTGGGAAAGACACCGGAGGTCGCGGTTCGCCTGCTCAACGACGCAAAGTCGCTGGAGGAGGCTGGTGCCTTTTCCATCGTTCTCGAGTGTGTTCCTGCACCCCTTTCTCAATTGATCACTGAGCGGGTTACAGTGCCCACAATAGGCATCGGTGCCGGCAAGGGCTGTGATGGCCAAGTGCAGGTTGTTAGTGACATACTTGGCCTGTTCACCGATTTTGTCCCCAAACATGCCAAGCAATATGCCAAGCTAAACCAGACAGTCACTATAGCAGTTACCGATTACATCGCGGAGGTTAAGGCAGGGGACTTCCCCACTCCGAAACAGAGCTACGAGATGGACAAGGATATCTTGGACCAGATTGCAACATAATGTAAGGATACAGGGAATAGACGTTGATTTGATGATGTAGGGCTGGGGTGGGCCAAAAATCTTTACCGAGATTGAACCGTAACCCAAAGGCTGGTAGAATGGATGCCACCGGACAGTAGAGATAACCCAACAAATAGCTGAAAGGAGATAAAATGCCAACCTATGTTATGCTAACCAACCTTACCACATGGGGAAGGAAAAGCGTCAAAGAGAGGCCGGAGCGGATTAAGGAGGTCAACAAGGAAGTAGAGGCGATGGGAGTTCGGATAATCGGTCAATATGCTGTCCTCGGCCCCTATGATTTTGTGAATATTCTTGATGCTCCGGACGATGCCGCTATATCCAGGGTAGCGGTGGAGCTTGGCTCTCGGGGCACGTTGGAAACGATGACCATGAGCGCCATAACGCTTAATGAGTTTATAGCGAACCTTAAAAAAAATAAAAAAGACTGAAATTACATTCGTCTTACATCTACACCATGAAGATATTGGACACTATCGCCGCCTTCAAAGCGGAGCGTAGCAGGCTTGGCGGCTCCGTAGGCTTTGTGCCAACTATGGGATACCTTCATGACGGGCACCTTGAACTGGTGCGCCGCGCCCGAGCAGAGAACATTACTGTTATAGCCAGTATATTCGTCAATCCCTCTCAGTTTGGCCCCCAGGAAGACTTTGCATCATACCCGCGCGATACCGAGCGAGATCTCGCTATGTTAGAGGAAGAGAATGTGAGACTCGTATTTATGCCCACTGTCGAGGAGATGTACCCACCGGGCTTCAGTACCTGGGTAGAGGTCGAAAAAGTCACCGAGCGGTTGGAGGGCGAATCTCGCCCTGGTCATTTCAGAGGGGTCGCCACCGTCGTAGCTAAACTGTTCAACATCGTTCAGCCTGATAGAGCATACTTCGGACAGAAAGACGCTCAGCAGTTGGCAGTGATATGCAGAATGGTATCCGATCTGGACTTGAACCTTGATATCGTTGCTGTGCCCACAGTACGTGAACCCGATGGTCTGGCAATGAGCAGCCGTAATATCTACTTGACAGTTGAGGAGCGAAAGGCAGCTCTGGTTCTGTGGAAAGCACTTTGCCTTGCCCGAGGGCATTGGGAAAAAGGTCAGAGAGATGTAGCGAGTATGCGGCAGGAGATGGCCTCGCTGATTGAGCATGAGCCTTTTGCCACCATCGATTACATTAGCATCGCCGACCCGGAAACACTGAAGGAGATTGGCGTCATTGATAGACCTGCCCTGGTATCGCTGGCAGTCAGGATCGGTGGGACGCGGCTGATTGACAATACCATGCTGGGCGTATAGAGGAGACGGTCCAAAGGCGTACGACAAGCGCTAAACGTTTATCGTTAATAAAAAAGAGACTGCTTAAATAGTCTTTATCAACTCCCAAAACCCCCAATCTTGGGGGTTATCAGGTTTTGGGGGGATACTCCCCAGGCCTCCACAGCCCCTGCGAGACATATACGTTGCTTTAGACTTGACTACTTTTAGGTTGGTTTGCAAATCGCCCCCTCTGGTTGTTGTTCGTCTGAGCCACTTTCGCCTTTGGGGGTGCTTTACGTTTCTGAGGGCGATTGCCGATCCATAATCCCTTTAAATACTTCTGATCAAGAAGGTGCCGTTCATCGGCTATATCGAGGAGCTCCCGGGATATATTGGTCTCGAAATAAGCTACCTCGATATGTTTGCCCATGTTCTTCACTGCTTGAAGGGCATAGGCGAAGTCAGAGTCACCGCTTACCAGTATTGCAATGTCATAGAGATTAATCCAGGCGAAATGCAGCAGGTCTGTGGCCAGCATAACATCGATGCCCTTTTCTACACGGATACCCTGCGCTAGCTTGGTGCCCCCCAGTCGAACCTCCAAATAAGGTGTTTCACGAAGGGCATTAAGGAACTCCTGCTGTTCACGCTGACCTTCAGCTCGCTGGACAGGCGATTGCAGCACATTGTAATAGTATGTTCGGAACAGGCGTCTCGGTCCACAGAGCTTAACGGCAAAGCCAGCGAAATTGAGGTCATATCGACCCAGGTTAGAGCGCAGTGCATGATAAAGGTTGCTTCCATCGATGAAGATTGCTACCCTTTCTTCCATAGTTCCCCCTTAATAAATGCTACGTTTTAGAATTAAACTACAAATTGCTACATACGTAATCTGGCTCTCGTACAATGCAATATTAACATAAGAGTTGATGTTAGTCGAGGAAATAGTGAAAAGGCAATAGAGAACTCACCTATCAGACAATACTGAAAAATTACTCCTTAATAAATAGCATAAGTCCCACTATAGCTACTCCGGCCATCGCTGCCCCGAAGAAGAAACTCGCCGCCGGGTCTATCGCCTCCCACAAGATCCCGGCTGTCACGCTTGCCAGCAGAAGGCTGAGACCGATAGCCCCATGATAAAGGCCATAGGCAGTACCACGCTTCTCCTGGGGCACTGTATCGGCAACAAAGGCCCTGGTCACTCCCTCGGCTGCCCCATAGTAAACCCCGTAGAGGCTGAAAAGCAGAATAACATAAATCACAGGCCACGTCGGCGATGCAAGGGCGAATCCGAGATAGGTGAGGACGTATATCCCCCAGCCAGCGATGATAACTCGTTTTCTGCCTATCCGGTCCGATAATTTGCCAAATGGGTAAGAGGTTGCGGTATATACCAGGGTGAGAGGTATGAGCATAAGAAGGATATGCAGCGGGGATAGACCGATGTCGCTGGCCCTCAGCACTAGGAATATATCAGCGGAGTTACCAAGTGTAAAAATGACCATTATGGCCAGAAATAGCTTGAACCGTCTGTTGAAGCCCCCCGCGACGGTGCTGCCCATCCCCCTTTCCTTTGGGTGGGGCGCTCTCACCTCATGAACG